>CAZEHT010000055.1:12079-24437 GCA_964511995.1 uncultured Mycobacterium sp. | reverse complement strand
GAGTACTCGACGATGGGCAAGGTCGCCGACTTCGTGCTCGCCGGCTTGCCCGCACTGGTCGCCTAAGGTCAGCAGTCCACCACGACCGCCAATCTCGTCGAACCCGGTGGGAAATCGACGAAGGCGCCCGCTTACCAACATGTTTCAGCGAGATTTCAAGGAGCCAATGGTGAACCGGCCGAGACCAATCACCGACCGTGCACGGGCCGACAGCCCGACCCCGCACCTGCACATCGCGGGTCCCGAAGACGTCGATGCCGCGCGTAGTGGTGCCGGGGCGATCTCGCCCGAACGGAATTCGCTCTACGACGCCACCGCCGCGGTTCTTGCCCGCAAGCACCTGGCGGCCGCGGGGTCCGAGCAGGGGACCCGCAGGCAGCACGCGCTCGGCAAACTGACCGTCCGCGAACGCCTGGAGGCGTTGCTCGACGAGGGGTCTTTCGTGGAGATCGGGATGCTGGCGCGGCACCGCGCGACCGGCTTCGGCCTGGAACACAGCCGGCCCGACACCGACGGCGTGGTGACCGGGTGGGGAACCGTGGACGGCCGCAAGGTCTTCGTGTTCGCCCACGACTTCCGCGTCTACGGCGGTTCGCTGGGGGAGGTGTTCGCGACGAAGATCCACACGCTGATGGACCTCGCTGCAGCGACCGGCGCACCGGTGATCGGGCTCAACGACGGGGGAGGTGCGCGCATCCAGGAGGGCATCAACGCGCTCGCCGGGTTCGGCGGCATCTTCGCCCGCAACGTCAGCCTGTCCGGAGTGGTCCCGCAGATCTCGGTGATCCTCGGGCCCTGCGCGGGCGGTGCCGCGTATTCGCCCGCGCTCACCGACTTCGTGTTCGCCGTCAAGGACCGGACGAACCTGTTCGTCACCGGCCCCGACGTGGTGGAAGCCGTGACGGGGGAGAAGACCACGCGAGAGGAACTCGGCGGCGCGGTGACGCACGCAACCCGCACCGGAGTCGCCAGCTTCCTCGCCGAGGACGAACACATCTGCTTCGACGACGTCCGGTACCTGTTGTCGTTCCTGCCGTCCAACAACCAGGAGGATCCGCCGTACGTCCCCGCGACCGATCACCCGTCGCGGCGCTGCGACGAACTGCTGGACATCGTTCCGCCGGAACCCAACCGCGCCTACGACATTCGGGACGTGATCGAGGTCGTCGTCGACGACGGAGAGTACCTGGAGCTGCAGGCCCTGTGGGGGACGAACGTGGTGTGTGCGCTGGCCCGTCTCGACGGTCACGCGGTGGGAATCGTGGCCAATCAACCGGCGGCGCTGGCCGGTGCGCTCAACATCGACGCCGCCGAAAAGGCCGCGCGATTCGTGCGAACGTGCGACGCGTTTAACATTCCGCTGGTCACCCTCGTGGATGTCCCAGGTTTTCTCCCCGGTATCGATCAGGAGCGCGCCGGGATCATCCGCCGCGCCGCAAAGCTGTTGTACGCCTACTGCGAAGCGACAGTTCCCCGCGTCCAGGTCGTGCTGCGCAAGGCCTACGGCGGCGCCTACATCGTGATGGACTCCAAGTCGCTGGGTGCCGACCTGTCGTTCGCCTGGCCGTCGAACGAGATCGCCGTGATGGGCGCCGACGGCGCGGCGAGCATCATCTTCCGCAAGGAGTTGGCCGCTGCTCCCGACCCGGCGCAACGCCGGGCCGAACTGGTGGCCGAGTACGCCGAGAAATTGATGACTCCATACATCGCCGCCGAACGCGGGATGGTCGACGACGTCATCGACCCGAGGGAGACCCGGGCGATTCTCATCCAGTCGTTGGAGATGCTGCGCTCGAAACATGCGCAGTCACCCCGGCGCAAGCACGGCAACATTCCGCTGTGAGGAAGACGCCATGATCACGATCACAAGAGGAAACCCCACCGTCGAGGACATCGCCGGCCTGTTGGTCGCCTTGACTCTGATTCGAGGCGCGCCTCAACCGGGTGCCATCGGCGCGCCCCGGCGGCGGCGCACGCCTTTCGTCGAGTTCGCCGCCTGCTGTGGACGCGAAAGGCGTTGGCGGGATTGGTCTTCGGGTTGGTCTCCGACCGGCCAGCCGCACGGGGCCGGGCTTGCTCCGCGGCTTGGCACCCGCCGGAAGCGGGCATCCTGACTTCGTGCCACCTTCGCCCGAATCGGCCGGGCCACGAGAGGGGCCCGGCCGATTCGTGTCCGGGTGCGTCCGGGTCAGACGGCGACCCGCCGCCGGTCGTGAGCGGTGAACAGCAGAGTCGACCGCGGGCCCTGGGTGGGTCGAAGGGATACCAGCGCCGGCTTGGCCTGGTAGGTGACGGGCTGGCCCGGCAACGGGTGCAGATGCAGCGAGCGGGCGACGGTTGCGACGGCGATTTGCAGCTGCATCCACGCGATCTGCTTGCCGATGCACTGCCGTTGACCGAAGCCGAACGGGAAGTAGGCGTGCCGCGGCCGGCCCGCCGATCGTTCGTCGGTGAATCGCCCGGGGTCGAACGCCTCGGGGTTTTCCCAGAGTCCCGGGTGGCGGTGTGTCGCGTAGGGCGAGATGAAGACCGAAGAGCCGGCGGGCAGCGTGTAGCCGCCGATCTTGTCGTCCTCGATGACGTCGCGAGGGTAGATGCAGATCAGCGGGTACACCCGCAGCGATTCCTGTGCGACCATCCGCGTGTAGGACAGGGCGCGGCAGGTCGGCGATGGTGGCCGGTCGCTCATCGAGCACCTGGTCAACCTCCTCTTCGAGGCGCCGCCGGACGATCGGGTTGATCGAAAGCGCATGCAGCGTCCAGGCAAGCGACGTTCCCGTCGTTTCGTGGCTCGCCAGGAAGGTCGTCAACAGCCCGTCGCGCGCCTCGCGCGCCGTAAGAAGGGCGTCTGTGGGTTGGCGTTGTCTCACCAGCCCCAGATGGTGTGAGACGAGATCACCCTCGGATGACGGGCCGCGCCGCGTGTGCTCGTCGATGACGTCGTCGAGGATGCGGTCGAAGATCGACGTCGCGGCATTGAGCCGCAGGTTGTGCCGGGTCGGCACCCACCTGGGGAGCAGTCGCTGGGCGGCGTTCATGCGCTGCATGATCAGCTCCACTCCGGCGTGGTTGGCGGGTGTGACCTGCGTGGCGGCCGAACTCAAATCGGTACCGAAGAGGGATCTGCTCAATGCGGTGATCGAGTAGCGCATGGACTCGGCGACCAAGTCGAACGCCGTCTGTTCGGCAGCGCGCGCACCCAGGCTATCCGCGAGCTCCACCGCCGCTTCCGTCATCGCGGAGGCGCACGCGTCGATCCGGCGGGGGTGGACCACCGGCTTGGACACATCGCGGTGTTTGCGCCATTCGTCGCCGTCGGTCGTCAACAGGCCGCGTCCGAAGATGGCGGAGAAGCCGTCGTAGAACTTGCCCCGGCAGTAGTTGTGCTGATAATCCAGCAGCACGTGGCGAATGAAGTCAGGGTGACTGAGCTGATGGACGAGATAAGGCCCGATCCGCATCCGGACGACATCGCCGTACTCGCGCTGCAACCGCGCAACCATGCGCGGGTGATCCCGCCGGAAGCCGGTCATGCAGTTCATGCGGGGTCCGGGCGCGCGCAAACCGTCGACTGTGGCCATCGGTACGTCCATCGGATCGAGGGCCTCCGCGGGGATCGTCCGCCGAGACCGGTGACATGAAGAAGCGGAGTGGCCGACGGCTTCAGATACATGTCTCGTCCACTCGCGGACGAGACCGGGCCGGACATACAAACTCAGTGCCGCCCGACCGATAGTTGCATCGAATGGCGGTCAGCGGTGAACGATCCTAAGTGGCTTCGGCCTTAGTGATTGGCGAGGCGGCATACCGTCATCTGGCGCCATACTCCGCGACACGCAGCCAGGGCCATCGCGTCAGCGACCGCCGCTGAGTGTCGCGGCAATGATGGTGAGTGCGTCGAACGCAGCGTCGAGGCGGCGCTGGCGGCGACGGTTGGGTTCGTGGTTGGCCTCGGCGGCGGCAGCTCCGATCAGTTGCTCCAGGTCGTCCTCGGTTGCGCGCAGGACGGCGCCGTTGTGGTGGGTGCGCATGCCGAATACCAGCCGTTCGCACTCGGGGTTGAGGAACAGCAGCTCACGCAGCGCGGCGGCTACCTCATTGGCGATGACGACCTCGGTGACCACACCGACTGCGGTCGGCCGCCGTCGCCGTAGGTCATAAGGCGAGTCCTCCCAGTTGCTGATGACCCCCTCGTCGTCGCAGACGCTGCAGCACCAGTGAATCGGCGCCGGCGGTTGGTGGGCCGCGATGGTGATCCGTCCCGGGCAGGGGCGGCGGGCCGGTCGGCGCCGGCAGTGCAGCGCGCTCGTCCACCGATCACCAACGCGGTCGGCGGCGGTGGCCGCCCGCACGATGTCGCCGAACTGTTGTGCCAGGCGAAGAGCGGGGCCCGGGGCATCTTCGGACATGTTCAGGAAGTGATTCAGGTCGCAAACCAACATCGACAAGGACTCTACCGGCGGTGGTCAGCGTGCAGGAGGGGGCGCCGGACGGGGATGCGTGTCACGTTCCGCCGTGGTCGCGCGGTCGAACTCTTCGGCGATCCACACTTTGATGAGTGACTGCCGATTGACGCCGAACGGGACTATCGGAGGACGATGGGGTCGTGGAAATGCTGATCGCGGTCAACCCGGACGCCGACTCCCGGTTGCCGTATCTGCTGCGTCTGCCGCTGGCCAGCGGTGATCTGGTGTTTCGCACGTCGGGGACGTGGCCGCGGACCAAGGCGCTCTACTGCTACCCGGCTCCTATCGAGGAGTGGCCCGACGATCCGGAGATCGTCGAACAAGCCCCGTTGCGGTCGTGCCGCCGGCGCGGCGCGGCGATCGACGTGATCGTCGACCGGTCACGGGAGAACCGCTCGCAGTTGGTGTTCACCCAGGCGCGGGGCCGCGACGCGGTGTTCTGGCAGAGCCCGCGCACCCGAAAGCAGGCCAGGCCCAACGTGGCCACCCCGACCGCCCGCGCGCACGGTATCGCCGACCTGCAGCTCGTCGTCGACGCGCACGAGCAGTACGCCTATCGATTCCCGACCCAGCAGGTAAGCATGGTCAAACGCGCGTTGCCGTGCGGCGACTACGGTCTGATCGTGGACGGCACGCTCGTCGCGTCGGTGGAGCGCAAATCCCTGGTCGATCTGGTCGCCAGTCTCACCGGGGGCAAGCTGCGCTACCAGGTCGCCGATCTGGCCGCGCTCCCACGTGCCGCGGTGGTGGTCGAGGACCGGTACTCGCAGCTGTTCAAGATCGACCGTGTGCGCCCGGCCGTCGTGGCCGACGGGCTCGCCGAACTCCACATCCGATGGCCCAATGTGCCGGTGGTGTTTTGCGAGACCCGCCAGCTCGCCGAAGAATGGACCTACCGCTTCCTCGCCGCGGCCCACGCCTGGGCGACAAGCGAACACCAAGCCCTGCAACGCATCCCGCCGAGCGGTGAGAACAACGTTGCGGCCACCGATCTCGATCAAGCGCCCGCCGCGCCGCAACCGTCCACGGGAGAGGTCCGCGCCTGGGCCCGCGGCGCCGGACTCGACGTCCCAGACCGAGGCCGACTGCGGCCCGAGATTCGGCAGGCCTGGCGCGACGCGAACGACCAAACCTGACGCCGAGCCACTTCGCCCGCAGCGCCCAGCCTTTTTGACCTGCAACCACGCCGCACCGGGACGTGCGGCTGCGGACCTGTTGTCAAGGCGACATCACCGGTGGTGCTTCGGTCGCCGGGCGCGAAAGCTGTGAGTTGGCGCGAGGCTCTGTGCAATTCGAAGCGTGCGGGCGTCGATCGTGGCACCCTCTCATCCCGGGGGGCTCACACCGGATGCGCCGCCGCCGTCCGCTTCGGGATTCCCAGCGGCAGAACCGGGACCGCGGTCGGCGCGCCCATCACCAGCCGGGCCGCCTGGATTCCGGATTCCATGACGGCGAACACACCGTGGGCGGGCTGGGTCCACTGGCCGGCCAGGAACAGACCCGCGACGGGTGTCCGCGGCGCAAGCCGCCGCGGACCGAACTGGCGGGGGGACATCGCCCAACCGTAGATTGGCCCGAGGTGGTGCACGGCGGGGTGAGACACACCCGACCGCGGCGTCTCGACGAAGGTGAGGTGGTCGCGTAGCCCCGGCAGCACTTGCTCGGCGAACGAGAGCAGTTGGCCGGCGACGCGGGCATCGTCGTGTGCGCCGCCCTGACGCGGTGCGCTGGTACCGGCGCCCTGCACGATGACGACGTGATGGCCGGGCGGTGCCAGCGTGGGATCCGTCAGCGAGGGCACCAGCACGATAGCCTCCGGCGCCTCTCCGGAGAGGCTTGCGGCATAAGACCGTTCGTGATTCCAGTGCCGGGCGATCAGGGTCTCGTGCTGGGCCCCCAACGCCCGGGCGTCGAGATCGGTTCCAACATAGATCGCGGACACCGACATCGACAGGTCCATGGAGCGCAGCCGCCGGGTCAGGCGCGCCGGGAGCCGCTCCCGCTGGAGCAACTGCTGGTAGGTGGCACGCGCGTCGATCGCGGAAACGACGTTGTCGGCCGCCACCTGTTGTCCGTTGTCAAGTCGCACACCGGTTACGCCCCGCTCATCGGTGAGGATCTGCGTCGCCCGCCGGCCTAGCACCAGCTCCCCACCCGCATT
This sequence comes from uncultured Mycobacterium sp., assembly GCA_964511995.1. GTDB lineage: Bacteria > Actinomycetota > Actinomycetes > Mycobacteriales > Mycobacteriaceae > Mycobacterium. The sequence continues at coordinate 17,810 of CAZEHT010000055.1, read as the reverse complement.
TTCGAGGCCCGATACGACCGCGCCGACCAGCTTGTCGAAGCCTCCCAAGCAGTAGAAGGCGCCGTCGTCGACGAAGTTGGCCATCACTGCCGCCCACATCGCAAACGACGCCTGCGACGGCGGCGATCCGACCCACGTCCACAATGCCGAATAGATGTCCTTGAGCCGCGGGTCGCTCAGCTCCCGGTCGATGACATCCTTCATCGTGGCGTTGCGGTAGCGGAACAGTGTCGGTGCCCGCAGCGGCATTTTGGCCAGGTCCATCGGCCGCCACCGCAGCGGCGCGGAGATCATCTCAGCGTAGATCTGCGCGCACAGTTCGGACAGCCGGCGGAGTCCGCGCGCTTCGCGCGGGAAGTGCCGCAGGTGGGCCTCCAGGAATGCTTCGCGGCCACAGGGGACGGCGAGTTCGATTCCGGGGTATCGGCATTCGTAGAAGGGATCGCCGACCCGGACGAACTCGCACTGGTCGCGAACCCCCAACTCGCGCAGCACGGCGTCGATCACTCCCTGCCCGAACGGGCCGTCGGACTGGCAGCTGGTGATCAGATTGTCGGCGCGGTCGAACGTGTACCCCTGGCGGCACAGCGCGTGCGTATAACCGCCCGGCTTGTCGTCGGCCTCCACCAGGAGGGTGCGCATACCCCCATGCGCCAGCAGGGCGCCAGCCGTCAACCCGCCCATTCCGGCGCCGACGACCACCACGTCGTAGGTGTCGCTGCGCGCCTCGGCGCCCCTGGGCCGGGCTGCGCCGGCCGCATCTACAAGACCCATGATCAGCAGGCCTCCGCGAGTTCGCCATCGAGGCGGGTCAAGGCCGTCCGGAGCTTTTCGAGCAGTCTGCAGCGAGTGGGACCGATACTTCCGACCGGCATGGCCAGGCACCGGCTTATCTCGGTATATGACGGAGCCGGGTCGGCGAAAAGCATTGCGATGAGCTGTCGTTGCGGCTCGGAGAGCTCCATCAGCGCATGCCGCAACGCCTTGCGGCGATCCGCACCCACGAGCGAGCGGTCGAAATCGACGAAGTGGACTGGATCGCCGATGCCGTCGAAATCCGCGACCGGGTGTTCGCGGCTGCGGGTACGAACCCGAGCCAGGCATTCTCGCCGCAGCGTCGTCACCAGCCAGGCCTGCACCGCGCACCCGTCGCGCAGCGAGCCGATGTGCTCCACCAGTTTCGACCACGCCGTAGCGACGGCGTCGGATGCCTCCGCCTCGCCCAGCCGGTAAGTCGAGCTGACGTGGCGCAACAGTGGGCCGAACCGGTCGAACATCTTGCGCCATGCCAATTCGTCTCCCGTCGCGGCACGTTGCACCAGGTCGCCTATCTTGTCTTCGGGATCGGCGGAGTTTGCGACACAGCATGGGTACGGCAGTTCGCCGCACCACCTCCCGGACGGGCGTTTTCGCAAACTGTGGCGTAGCGCAAGGTGATTGGTGTCAAGCGAGGTTGCATGCATCGTCGTGTCTCCTGTTGGTGCAATTGACGGCTGCTGATCAAGTCGAACCCTGCTCCTGTGCATCGGCATAAGCGCGAGTAGCGCTCTACTCGAATCCCCTTGTCCCGCACACGCGTAGACCGGCCGCCCTAAGTGATCGCACAGCCGAACCCAAGCGGGTTGTCAGCGGCCGGGCCCGGCCGGCCCCCGCGAACCGACGAGATCCGGCGAACATATCCGGCCAATGTGCGTCACGTGTTGCACTTGCGGTGATCGTGCCGACGGAGCTTCGCGATCCCGTGATCAACGTGCTCAACGACGACGTCGGAGTGGCCGATGTACTGCTCTACGCCGGCGCGTCGGTGCAACCTCCAGGTGACGAGATCCTCGCCGATATCGCGCGCGAATGGGTCAACGAGGTCATGCGCAAGCTCAAGCGCTCGAGGTGCAACACCGCGGATCGATCACTCTGTAGGCGCTCGACACGGTGCTGTCCACCGGGGCGCGCTGGCCAGGACGCCGCGGCAGGCGATGGCCAAGACGCGGTGATCTGGGACGAGCTCATCGGCCGCACCCGCGATGCCACGCTGACGGTCACCTTCTTCGATGTTGCTCACGCTGGCCTACAGCGACCACGTCGTGGGCGGTGTTGACGCGGCACGTCAGTTGGAACCGGGGACGCATTGGCTTCCTCACCTCAGCCGCCCGGTAGCCGTGAGCACGTTGTCACAGACAGGTCATGGCGTGCAGCGTTGACGAAACAACGGTTCCATACCGTGTGCGCATGCCGATTTCACCGCGTGTGCGGAAACGCGACATCGATGATTGGGATCCTGAGAACGCCGAGACATGGAACAACGGTGGCGCCCACATCGCGCGCCGCAACCTGATCTGGTCGGTGATCGCCGAACACATCGGCTTCTCGGTTTGGTCGATCTGGTCGGTGATGGTGTTGTTCATGCCGCAGGACGTCTACCACATCGACGCCGCGGGCAAATTCTTCCTGGTCGCCATGCCGACGCTGGTCGGTGCGGTGCTGCGGCTGCCGTACACCTTCGCGACCGCCAGGTTCGGCGGCCGCAACTGGACCGTCTTCAGTGCCCTGATCCTGTTCGTGCCGGCCGTGCTGACCCTGTACTTCATGGCCCATCCCGGCACGTCGTATGCCGCGTTCATGGTGGTGGCCGCGATGGCGGGTCTGGGCGGCGGCAATTTTGCGTCGTCGATGACCAACATCAACGCGTTCTACCCGCAACGCCACAAAGGTTGGGCACTCGGGCTCAACGCCGGCGGCGGCAACATCGGCGTGCCCGTCATCCAGGTCCTCGGGTTGCTGGTGATCGCCACCGCGGGCAACCGGTCGCCGCACTGGATATGCGCGATCTACCTCGTGCTCATCGCGTTCGCCGCGGTCGGCGCGGCGCTCTTCATGGACAACCTGACCAACCAGCGCACCAACGCCCGGTCGATGCTCGAGATGGTGGCCCACCGCGATTCGTGGCTCATCGCATTGCTCTACGTCGGCACGTTCGGTTCCTTCATCGGGTTCAGCTTCGCGTTCGGCCAGGTGCTGCAACTGAACTTCCTCGCCGGGTTGGCTGCCGGTGGCGCAGTGACCGCGGCGATGGCGGCCCAGGCCTCGCTGCAGGCCGCGCAGATCGCCTTCGTCGGACCGCTGCTCGGATCACTTGTCCGGCCGGTCGGTGGCTGGCTGTCCGACCGTGCCGGCGGCGGCAGGATCACGCTGTACACCTTCGGTGCGATGATCGCGGCGGCTGGTCTGCTGACGGTCGCTGGAAGGATCGACGACGCGGCGGCGGGGCCGCCGACCCGCGCCATCATGGCCGCCTACGTGGCCGGTTTCGTCGCGCTGTTCGTGTTGTCAGGCGTCGGCAACGGCTCCGTGTACAAGATGATCCCGTCGATCTTCGCGGCGAAGGCGCAGAACCTCGGCCACCTGAGCACCGCCGAGAAAGCAGAGTGGTCTCGCGCAATGTCGGGCGCCCTCATCGGGTTAGCGGGGGCGATCGGCGCGCTCGGCGGCGTGGGAATCAACCTGGTGCTGCGCGCTTCGTATCTGTCAACGGCCAAGTCGGCGACCATGGCGTTCTGGGTGTTCGTGGGCGTGTACGTGATGTGCGCCGTGATCACCTGGGCCGCCTACGTGCGCCGGCCGGCGTCGACTCTCGCAGCCGAACCCGTGACGGTCCGCGGCGCCGTCGCCGCCGCATGATGGCGCCGGGGGCAAGGACCGCGGCCTCCCGCGGCGCAATGCCGACAAGGTCGGTCGTCGTGGTCGGCCACGGCATGGTCGGGCACCGCTTCGTCGAGGCGCTGCGCGATCGCGACCGCGACGGCTGCTGGCGCATCACCGTACTCTGCGAGGAGCCCACGCCGGCCTACGACCGCGTGGCGTTGTCCTCCTACGTCGGCAACTGGGATCGCGAAACGCTTGCGCTGCCCGGAAACGACTATGCGACAGACGAATTGGTGTGCCTGCGAGTCGGCGAGCGAGTGATCGCGATCGACCGCGAGTCGGGTACCGTGACGACCCTGACGGGCATGCGGGTGCGCTACGACGCGCTGGTGCTGGCCACCGGCTCGTACCCGTTCGTGCCCCGGGTCCCCGGTCATGACTGCCAACGGTGTTTCGTCTACCGCACGCTCGACGACCTGGACGCGATCCGCGTCGCCGCACGACCCGGTGCGGACGCGGTGGTCGTCGGCGGCGGGCTGCTCGGCCTCGAGGCGGCGAATGCGCTTCGGCTGCTCGGCATGTCGCCGCACATCCTGGAACGCTCACCGCGGCTGATGCCGGTGCAGGTCGACGACGGCGGCGGCGCGGTGCTGGGCGGGCTCGTCACGCGGCTGGGGTTGACGGTCCACACCGGCGTCGCCACGGACACGATCGAGCCCCGCGAAGGCGGGTTGAGGGTGACGCTGTCCGACGGGCGGACCATAGACGCCGCGCTGCTGGTTTTCGCCGCCGGCGTCCGTCCCCGCGACGAACTGGCTCGCGCCTGCGGCTTGGACATCGGCGAACGTGGCGGCGTGGTGACCGACCTCGCCTGCCGCACCAGCGATCCGCGTATCTACGCCGTTGGCGAGGTCGCCGCCGTCGAGGGCCGCTGCTACGGGCTGGTCGCGCCCGGCTACGTCACCGCCGAGGTCGTCGCCGACCGATTGCTGGGCGGGACGGCGGAGTTCCCCGGTGCGGACATGTCGACGAAACTCAAGTTGCTCGGTGTCGACGTGGCGAGCTTCGGAGATGCGCATGCCGACACCGACGGAGCACTGGAAGTCGTGCTCAACGACGCCACCAAGGGTACCTACGCCAAGCTGGTGGTCTCCGACGACGCGACGACGCTGCTGGGCGGAGTCCTGGTCGGCGACGCCACCGCCTACGGCACGCTGCGTCCGCTGGTCGGCCGGCCGCTGCCGGCCGACGCGGCGTCGCTGATCTCGCCGACGGGCTCCGGGCTCGGGGTCGGCGCGCTGCCCGACGACGCGCAGATCTGCTCGTGCAACGCGGTCAGCAAGGGCGCGATCTGCGCGGCGATCGGTTCGGGCTCCTGCGACATAGCGGCCATCAAGGGCGCTACCGCGGCGGGAACATCTTGTGGCAGCTGCGTTCCGATGCTCAAGCGGCTGCTGGAGGCGGTGGGCGTCGAGCAGTCCAGGGCGCTGTGCGAGCACTTCGGGCAATCGCGCGCCGAGCTGTTCCAGATTGTGCAGGCGACCGGAATACGGACCTTCTCCGGGCTGATCGCCGCCCACGGCAGCGGCAGCGGGTGTGCCATCTGCAAGCCGGCCGTCGCCTCGATTCTCGCGTCGACGTCCAGCGACCACGTGCTCGACGGCGAAGCGGCCGCGTTGCAGGACAGCAATGACCACTTCCTGGCCAATCTGCAGCGCAACGGCACCTATTCGGTGGTGCCGCGGCTGCCGGGCGGCGAGGTCACCCCCGAGCAGCTCATCGTGATCGGCGAGGTGGCTCGCGAATTCGGTCTATACAGCAAGATCACCGGCGGCCAGCGCATCGACCTGTTCGGTGCGCGTGTCGAACAGCTGCCGCTGATCTGGAAGCGGCTGATCGACGCGGGTATGGAGTCCGGCCACGCCTATGGCAAGGCGGTGCGAACGGTCAAGAGCTGCGTCGGCTCCGCCTGGTGCCGTTATGGGGTGCAGGACTCGGTCGCGATGGCCGTCGAACTGGAACTGCGCTATCGGGGACTGCGGTCGCCGCACAAGATCAAGATGGGCGTGTCGGGCTGCGCCCGCGAGTGCGC
>CAZEHT010000055.1:0-12069 GCA_964511995.1 uncultured Mycobacterium sp. | reverse complement strand
GGCGCGCGGCAAGGACGTCGGGGTGATTGCCACCGAGCAGGGCTGGAATCTCTACGTCGGCGGCAACGGCGGTGCCACACCCAAGCATGCGCAATTGCTGGCCGGCGATCTCGACTCCGACACGCTGGTGCGCTACATCGACCGGTATCTGATGTTCTATGTGCGGACCGCCGACCGGCTGCAGCGCACGGCGACGTGGCAGGAAACCATCGACGGTGGTCTCGACCACATCCGTGCCGTCGTGTGCCGCGACTCGTTGGGCATCGCCGACGAACTCGAGGCCGCGATGGCGCGCCACGTCGCGGGATACCGCGACGAATGGGCCGCTGTCCTGGCCGATGACGAAAAACTGTCTCGGTTCGTGTCGTTTGTCAACGCCCCGGAACAGCCCGATTCGACGGTCATGTTCGACGACAGCGGCCCGCGCAAAACCCCGGTGCTACTCGGCACTCCGAAACTTAAGGTGACACGGCCGAAAGGCCGAATTAATGGCTAAGAAACATACCCGCGCAAGAGTTCCCAGTGAGGACAAGAGAGGACAAACCGCCCATGACCGTATTGATGGAAAGGCCGCAAGTTCGTTGCTGGACCCGTGCGTGCCGGCTGGCCGCGCTGCTGCCCGGCCGCGGCGTTGCCGTTTTGCTGCCCGGCAATGAGCAGGCGGCGCTGTTCCTGCTTGCCGACGGCACCCTGGCCGCGGTCGGCAACATCGACCCGTTCGGCCGGGCGGCAGTGATGTCGCGCGGTATCACCGGCGATCGGCGCGGCGAGCCGACGGTGGCGTCGCCGCTGCACAAGCAGGAGTTCTCGCTTCTGGACGGACGCTGCCTCGACGACGAATCGCACGCGCTCAAGGTCTACGACGTCCGGGTGATCGATGGAATCGTTGAACTGTCCAGCACATGACCCATTGGCCGGTTTCACCGTCGGTGTGACCGCGGCCCGTCGCTCCGAGGAACTCATCACCCTGCTGGAACGCCGGGGCGCAACGGTCGTACACGCCCCGGCGATCCGGATCATCCCGCTGATGGACGACATCGAGCTGCGCCGCGTCACCTCTCACCTGGTCACGTGTCCGCCGGACGTGGTTGTGGTGACCACCGGCATCGGCTTCCGCGGCTGGATCGAGGCCGCTCACGGGTGGGACGTCGCCGACGACCTGATCGCCGCGCTGGCTTCGACGCGGATCGTGGCCCGCGGCCCCAAGGCCCGCGGCGCGGTTCGCCAGGCCGGACTGAGCGAACAATGGAGCCCCGAATCCGAGGCATCGCCCGAGGTGCTTCGGCGTCTGCTCGCCGACGGGGTGGCTGATCAACGCATTGCCGTCCAGCTGCACGGCGCAGGGTCGGAGTGGGAGACCAATGCCGACATCTGCGAGGAGCTCGCACGCGCCGGTGCGCGGGTGACCCGTGTCCCGGTGTACCGGTGGGAGGCGGCCGCCGACACGCGACGGATGGACCAGCTGATCGGCATGATCGTCAACGCCGAACTCGACGCGGTGAGTTTCACCAGCGCCCCCGCCGTGGCAGCGATGCTGCAGCGCGCCAAGGCTCTGGCCTGTATCCGCGAGTTGGTGGCCGCACTGAAACACGAGGTGGCGGCGATATGCGTGGGACCGGTCACCGCGGCGGCGCTGCGTCGGCTCGAAGTCCCGGCCGTTCATCCCGATCGTTACCGACTCGGCGCGCTGGCACGCCTGATCGCCGACGAATTACCCAGCCGAGCAACGCATATCACCGCCGGCGGCCACCACGTCAGCGTTCGCGCCGGCAGTGTCGCCGTCGACGGACAGGTCCGTACGGTGCCGCCGGCCAGCATGGCGCTGCTGCGGCGACTGACCGCCACGCCGGGCCGGGTGGTGGCCCGCGACGATCTGCTGGCGCAGCTGCCCGGAGGCGGCGGCGACACCCACGCCGTCGAAACGGCGATCGCCCGGCTGCGGTCGGCGCTGGGTGCCCAACACGTCGTGCAGACCGTGGTCAAGCGCGGCTATCGGTTGGCGATCGACCCGGCCGAATGCTGATCCTCGTCGCGCATGGCACCCGAAGCCCCGCGGGGCTGCAGACCATCGGTGAACTGGCGGCACGGGTGTCGGCACGCATCGGGCCCGTCGCAACGGCGTTTGTCGACGTGCTCGGGCCCAATCCGGCTGAGGTGCTCGCAGGGGTCGCCGGACCGGCCATCGTGGTGCCGGCGTTCCTGGCGTCGGGCTACCACGTGCGGACCGACCTGCCGGCCCGCATCGCCGACAGCGGACACCGAGCCGCCGGCATCACGCACGCGCTGGGCCCCGATCCGATGCTGGCCGACGTCATGTGTTCCCGGCTGACCGAGGCCGGCTGGCGGCGCGGCGATGCGGTGGTGATGGGCGCCGCCGGCTCGTCGGACCCCGTTGCTCGACGCGAACTGTCTTGGGCCGCAACGATGTTGGCCGAACGCGTCGGAGAAGTCCACCTCGGTTGCGTGGCCACCGGTACACCGCGGGTTCGCGACATCGTCGAGAAGCTGCGGGCCGCCGGCCGGCGACGGATATTGATCGCGTCGTACCTATTGGCGCCGGGCGTGTTCCACACCCGGCTGCACGAGTGCGGGGCAACATCGGTTACCGAGCCGCTCGGTGCGCATCCCGGGGTCGTCGACCTTGTGATTTCCCGCCTCGCGAGCTTGCCCGTCGCCGCGGCTTGACGTCTGATCGCCACTCACACCCAGCGGCTGCGTGCGGGTGGCGCCTCGGGTGCGACCCATGCCTTGGCGTAGCGGTGGCTGCCCGGGCGTTGCGGATCCCGGCTCCGGTAGACGACGAACGGGCGCAGCAGGTATCCGATGGGCGCGCTGAACATGTGCACCAGCCGGGTGTAGGGCCACGTGCCCAGCAGCGCGAGCACCACAAGCACGTGCGCCTGAAAGGTCCACGGCGAAGAGGCCATCAGTTCGGGGACCGGATGCACCGAAAACAGACTGCGGAACCACGGTGACACCGTTTCGCGGTAGTTGTACGCGGCAAACACGTTGGTCAGCGTGTTGAGCATCCCGGTGAGCACCGCGGCCACGAGCAGCAGGTACATCAACTTGTCATTGCCGGTCGTCGCCCTGCGCACCGCCGGCTCAGTGATGCGGCGGTACAGCAGAATGCCCAGACCGGCTACGACGGCGAACCCTGCCAACGATCCCATCGTGACCGACATCAGGTGATAGACGTGATCGGAGATGCCCGCCGCCGATGTCCACGTTTCGGGGATCATCAGCCCGACCACGTGGCCCCCGAACACGCCGAGAATGCCGAAGTGGAACAGCGGGCTGCCCATCCGCAGCAGCCGGCTCTCGTAGACCTGCGACGAGCGGGTGGTCCAACCGAACTGATCGGTGCGATAGCGCCAGACGTGACCCATCACGAACGACGTGAAGGCGATGTAGGGCGCGGTCAACCAGAGCAGATCAGTCATCGGCGGCCCTGGGATGTGAGCGGATCCAGCGCGTACGGTTCCAAACCGACCTCCTCCTCGGGCGGCCCTTGTGCGGCCAATTCGGCTATCCGGCGCCGGTCGGCGGTGCTGACCGGCGGCAGCGTTGCAAGGATCGCGGACAGAATGTTGACGTAAACCGATCCGTTGTCGTGCAGGGAAAGCCGGAGCAACTCCAGCACCGCGACATGCGCGCGCAGCAGACGCTCACCTCGTTGGTGGTCGATGGTGGCCGCGAATTCCAGCACCATAGGCAGATAGTCGGGCAGCTCGCTGTCGCCGATCTGGATGCCGGCCTGCCGGTAGGCGTGCTTGAACCGCAGCAGTGCCACGCCGCGCTTTCGGGTGTCGCCGTAGGCGTAGTAGGTCAGGTGCAGGCTGGCACGGCGGCGCATGTCGAAGGTTTCGACATACTGCGCCGCCAACTGCAGCGGATCGGCGCCGCGGAAGTGGCGCAACACACTCTGCAGCGGCACGCCTACCACTTCCGGTAACTGCATACTGGCGGCGGTCAACTGGTCGGTCAGCGCGAGCAGCTGCCCGCCCGGGTAGTCGAGCAGCAGCGCGGCGATGCGCCACGTCAGACGCTGGTCGTGTTCGGGCAGGTTTCCGTCGGTCGCCGGCCGCCGGCTGGAAACGACTCGCTTCATTTCGACGGCACCAGCCCGTCGGTGTTTCTGCCGTCCCAGTTGAGCAGGTTGAGGCGAACCGGTTTCGGCTGCGGTGCAACGCCGTTGGTGGCCGTCAGGTGGAATTTGTCGGCCATCGCGTCAAAAGCGGTCATGCCCGGGCCGCCGTCGCCGTCGAGACTGCAGCCGGTCGCCAGTGCGTCGAGCCGATGCCCGTAGGAGCTGGCGCCGCTGGGAATCACATAGCGGTCCGAGTACTTCGCGATTGCCAGCAAACGGTACATCGCCTCGATCTCGCTGCCGCTCAAGCGCACCGAATCGAGAATCGTCTCGTCGAACTCCTCGCCGAAGTTGGCGGCACGCATGTAGGAGCGCATCGCCGCAAGCCGCTGCAGCGCGGCGCGAACCGGCCCGACGTCACCGGCGGTGAACAGCTCGGCCAAATACTCCACCGGGATGCGCAGGGCGTCGATCGCACCGAACAGGTTGCCGGCCCCTTCCCCGTCGTGTCCGGTCTCGGCGAGCACGTCCACAACGGGGGACAGCGGTGGTACGTACCAGACCATCGGCATCGTGCGGTACTCCGGGTGCAACGGGAGCGCCACCTGGTAGTCGACGATGAGCCGGTATACCGGTGAATTCTGGGCCGCCTCGATCCATTCGCCGGAGATGCCGGCGCGTTCGGCCTCGGCGACCACCCGCGGGTCGTGCGGATTGAGGAACACCCCCAGTTGCGCCGGATAAAGGTCGGTGTCGTCGCGCACCGACGCGGCCGCCTGCACCGCATCGACGTCGTAGAGCAGCACGCCGATGTAGCGCAGCCGGCCCACACATGTCTCCGAGCACACGGTGGGGATGCCGACCTCTACCCGCGGATAGCAGAATGTGCACTTTTCGGCCTTGCCGGTCTTGTGGTTGAAGTAGATCTTCTTGTACGGACAGGCGGTGACGCACTGCCGCCAGCCGCGGCAGCGGTCCTGGTCGACCAGCACGATGCCGTCCTCGCTGCGCTTGTAGATCGCACCGGAGGGGCACGCGGCGGCGCACGCGGGGTTCAGGCAGTGCTCGCAGATGCGCGGCAGGTAGAACATGAAAGTCTGCTCGAATTCGAGCCGGACCTTGGCCGAGACTTCGGCGACCTTGGCCAGCAACGGATCCCGGCCCACCTGTTCAGGTCCGCCGCCCAGGTCGTCGTCCCAGTTCGCGCCCCAGGTGACCTTGGTGTCTTGCCCGGTGATCAGCGATTTGGGACGGGCCACCGGGACGGTGTCGATCGCGGGCGAGGACAGCAGGTTGTCGTAGTCGTAGGTCCAGGGCTCGTAGTAGTCCGACACCGTCGGCAGGTCGGGGTTGGCGAAGATGTTCAGCAACCGCTTGATCCGCGAACCGGACTTGAGCATGAGCTTGCCGCGCTTGTTGAGCGTCCAGCCGCCCTTCCACCGCTCCTGGTCCTGATACTGGCGCGGATATCCTTGTCCGGGGCGGGTTTCGACATTGTTGAACCACACGTACTCCACGCCGCCGCGGTTGGTCCACGCCTGTTTGCAGGTGACGCTGCAGGTATGGCATCCGATGCATTTGTCGAGGTTCATCACCATCGCCAGTTGTGCCATGACCCTCATCGGATGCCTCGCTCTCCCAGTTTCGCTCGGCGCATGTCAGTAGGCCACTTCCTGTGAGCGCCGGCGAATCGTGGTGACTTCGTCGCGCTGGTTACCGGTGGGTCCGTGGTAGTTGAGCGCGAAGGACTGCTGCGCGTACCCGCCGATCAGGTGTGACGGCTTGATCATCAGCCGGGTCAACGCGTTGTGGACGCCGCCGCGCTTGCCGGTCTTTTCGGCGCGGGGCACGTCGACCGCCCGGTCCTGCGCGTGGTACATGAACACCAACCCTTCGGGGATGCGGTGGCTGACGATGGCGCGCGCGTTTACCACCCCGTTGCGGTTGGTGCATTCGATCCAGTCGTTGTCTTTCACCCCGATCTTGGCCGCGTCCACATCGGACATCCAGATGGCCTGGCCGCCCCGGGACAGCGTGAGCATGTGCAGGTTGTCCTGGTAGGCCGAATGGATCGACCATTTCGAGTGCGGCGTGAGGTAGCGCACCGTGATTCCGCCGTCGCCGGCCCCGCTACCCACAACGGGCTCGTCGAACAAGGCCGTCATGTCAAGCGGGGGCCGGAAGGTCGGCAATTGCTCGCCGAGTTCGCTCATCCAGTCGTGGTCGAGGTAGAAGTGCTGCCGTCCGGTCAGCGTGTGCCACGGCTTGAGCCGCTCGGTGTTGATGGTGAACGGCGAGTAGCGGCGGCCGCCGGTCTCCGAACCCGACCACTCCGGGGACGTGTTGACCGGGACGGGTCGAGACTGCGTGTCGGTGAACGTGATCCGCCGGCCCTCGTTCTCCTTGGCGAGGTCGACCAGTTCGGTGCCGGTGCGGCGCTGCAGCGCCTCGAACCCCTCGACGGCCAGGCGCCCGTTGGTCGTTCCGGACAGGGCGAGGATGGCCTCGGCGGCGTGGATGTCCTTGGCCAGCGACGGTCTGCCCGCCGCGCGACCGCTTACGACGGCGCCGTTGACGCCGCGCAGGTATTCGACCTCCGCCTCGGGATGCGTGGTCACACCCTTGACGGTCAGGCCCACCGTCTCCACCATGGGGCCCAGCGCCGCCATCTTCTCCCCGATGGCCGGGTAGTCGCGTTCCACCACCACCAGACGCGGCATCGTCTTACCCGGAATCGGGTCGCATTCACCGGCTTTCCAGTCCAGCACCCGGCCCCCGGGCTGCGCGGTGGCGTCGGTGCTGTCGTGCATCAGCGGCACCGCGACGATGTCCCTGCGCTTGCCCAGGTGCGTCTCGGCGAGCCAGGAGAAGCCCCGCGCTATTCGGTGGAACGCCTCGAAGTCGGTTTTGGTTTCCCAGGGCGGCGAGATCGCCGGCGAGAACGCGTGCACGAACGGGTGCATGTCGGTGCTGGACAGGTCGTGCTTCTCATACCAGGTCGCGGCGGGCAGCACGATGTCGGAGAACAGCGTGGTGCTGGTGCTGCGAAAGTCCAAGGACAGCAACAGATCCAGCTTCCCGATCGGCGCCTCGTCGCGCCATCGCACCTCTTGGGGACGCACGCCGTCCTCGTCGTGGGCGGCGACGTTGGAGTCGCTGCCTAGCAGATGCTTCAGAAAGTACTCGTTGCCCTTCGCCGAGGAGCCGAGCAGATTCGACCGCCACACCGTGAGGCAGCGCGGGAAGTTCTCCGGTGCGTCGGGATCCTCGCAGGCGAACTGCAGATGACCCGACTTAAGGCCGTCCACAATGTGTTTGGACGGATCCTTGCCCAGCCGGTCCGCCTCGTCGGCGAGATCCAGCGGGTTGCGGTTGAAGGTCGGGTAGCTGGGCATCCAGCCCAGCCGGCTGGCCAGGGCGATGTTGTCGGCCGCGGTGCGCCCCGCGAACCGGCCCTCGGCCAGCGGCGAGGCCATCACCTCGGCCGTGAACCGGTCGTAGCGCCACTGGTCGGTCGCCAGGTACCAGAACACCGTGCCCTGCATCTGGCGCGGTGGCCGCTGCCAATCGAGGCCGAAAGCGAGCGTGGACCAGCCGGTGACCGGCCGGCACTTCTCCTGGCCGACGTAGTGTGCCCACCCCCCGCCGTTGACGCCCTGGCAGCCGGTCAGCATGACCAGCGTCAGAAACGATCGGTAGATCTGGTCGGAATGAAACCAGTGATTAGTGCCGGCGCCCATCAGAATCATCGACCGGCCGCGGGAACGTTCGGCGTTGCCGGCGAACTCTTTGGCGATCCGCTCGGCCGTCCGGGCCGAAACGCCGGTGATCTGCTCCTGCCACGCCGGGGTGTACGGCTCGGACGCGTCGTGGTATCCGCTCGGCCAGCTGCCGGGCAGGCCCTCGCGGTGGACGCCGTACTGCGCGAGCAGCAGGTCGAATACCGTGGTGACCCGTTGTCCGGCGACTATCCTCGTCGGAACACCGCGGGTCAGCACACCGGGCCGGTCGCCGTCGAAACGCGGGAGCCGCACCTCGGCTGTGTCGCTGTCCCCGCCATACAGGGTGATCAGCGGGTCGACACCGTGCAGATCGAGGTTCCATTTGCCCTCACCGGATGCGGTGAATCGGTGTCCCAGCGAGCCGTTGGGCACCACGGGGTGGCCGTCGGCGCCGAGCAGCACGGTCTTGAAGTCCGTGCCCTCACCGGTCTGGCCGAGATCGGCTGCGGTGAGGAACTTTCCGGGCAGGAACCCACCCTCGCGCTCAGTGAGCGTGACCAGGAACGGCAGATCGGTGTACTTCTTGACGTAGTCGGTGAAGTAAGCCGTCGACCGGTCGACGAAGAACTCCTTGAGGATCACGTGCCCCATCGACATCGCCAGTGCCGCATCGGTTCCCGGCCGCGCCGGCAGCCATTCGTCGGCGAACTTGGTGTTGTCGGCGTAATCGGGCGACACGACGACCACCTTCTGGCCGCGATACCGGGCCTCGGTCATGTAGTGCGCATCCGGCGTTCGGGTGACGGGCACGTTGGAGCCCCACATGATCAGGTAGCCGGCATCGAACCAGTCGGCTGACTCCGGGACATCGGTCTGGTCGCCGAACACCTGGGGGGAGGCCACCGGCAGGTCGGCGTACCAGTCGTAGAACGACAACATCGACCCGCCGAGCAATGAAATGAACCGTGCCCCAACGGCATGACTCACCATGGACATCGCCGGGATGGGGGAGAAGCCGGCCACCCTGTCGGGCCCGTACTTCTTGATGGTGTGCACGTGCGCGGCCGCGGCCATCTCCGCGGCCTCCCACCACTCGGCGCGCACGAATCCGCCCTTGCCTCGGGAACCCTTGTAGCGCGCGGACTTCGCCGGGTCGTCGACGATATCCGCCCACGCCAGGACCGGGTCCCTCAATCGCTTCTTCGCTTCACGGTAATAGTCCAACAGGACGCCGCGGATGTACGGATAGCGCACCCGCGCAGGCGAATATGTGTACCAGGAGAACGAGGCGCCGCGTGGGCAGCCGCGCGGCTCGTATTCCGGCTTGTCGGGGCCGACCGACGGGTAGTCGGTCTGCTGGGACTCCCAGGTGATCACACCGTCTTTGACGTAGATCTTCCACGAGCACGACCCGGTGCAGTTGACACCGTGCGTCGAACGGACCACCTTGTCGTGCGCCCAGCGGTCCCGGTAGAAATCGTCGGCGGACCGCCCGCCGACTTTATGCAGTGTTCGCTGGTCGGCTGAGATCTCGCCGCGGTGAAAGTACTTGCCCAGCGCCAAAAGAGCATCGCCGGCCGCCTGGCCGTTGCGTTTGGAATCGCCGTTCGAATCGACCACAGCGCCCCTATACCGGTTGGCAACAATGCAACCCGAAAGGGCTGTCCGTGGAGCGTATGAGCGGTGCGCGGGGATGCCAAACCAGCGCACCGACACCGCTGCGCGACGGTGCGATTGCGTTAACATGCCGGTCACCACAGCGGGCTTCGAATGTGACGGCGCAGGCGCGTCGACCTGCGCCTATCGGGTCGTTGCGCAGGTTTGCCGGACACGGCCGCCACACCGAAGCTCCAGCCGTCACAGCGCGGAATTCAAGACTTTACCGCTCGTTAACGTGTTTTCGCAGGTCGGTGGAGGGCCACGCGCGCATCCGCCGAAGGTCGGGTGGAGGCCTCGATTCTTCCTGCAAACTGCTGTGCAGGCATGGCAAAGAGCGGATAATGTGCTCCCGGCACATTGGGTCGTGTGCCAGGTCAGTGGTGCCCATCAGGGGTCGGGGTCTGAGACGACCCCGCATGGAGGATGAGGGAGGGTCAAATGTCGGAACAGAACATCGAGACCATCAAGAAAGGGTACGCGGCGTTCTCCGCAGGCGATGCGGACACGCTGTTCAGTCTGCTCGACGACGATGTCGAATGGATTCAGCCCGGCAACAGCGCGATCAGCGGCACGTACCGGGGCAAAGCCGAATTCGGTCAACTGCTTGGCCGAATGGCGGAGAAATCTGTGACGACCAGTCCGTACCGCTTCTTCGCCGACGGCGACATGGTTGTCGTGCTGACGGAAGTCAATGCCGCAGGCGAAACCGCCGCCCAGGCCGATGTCCACACGTTGCGCGACGGCAAGGTGGTCAAAACCCTGGTGATCGGCGACACCGCCCTGCTCGAACGGCTCTGGGGCACCAAGCCGTAACCGGTAGCTGAAGGATCGGCGCCAGCGGCGCTGCCTCGTGCCGTGCAACTGCACGCGCCGGTCGACACGGCGTGCCATGCGCGTACCCCCGCCGTGTGATGGGATCAGCGCTATGGGAATCAAAGTGGCGCTGGAGCATCGAACCAGCTACTCCTTCGACCGGCTGGTGGAGGTCTACCCGCACGTCATCAGGCTGCGCCCGGCACCACATTCACGCACCCCCATCGAGGCGTACTCGCTGGAAATCCAGCCCGCCGACCACTTCATCAACTGGCAGCAGGATGCGTTCGGCAACTTCCTGGCCCGGGTGGTGTTCCCGAACCGCACCCGTCAGCTGACCATCACGGTCGGCCTCATCGCCGACCTGAAGGTGATCAACCCGTTCGACTTCTTCATCGAGGAGTACGCCGAAACCGTTCCGTTCCGCTATCCCAAGGCCCTGCTGGAAGACCTCGAACCGTATCTGCGCGCGGTGGACGAAGCGGAGGAGGGTTCTGGGCCCGGCGAGCTGGTCAAAGAATGGGTGCGCAACTTCCCGGTGATCCCGGGCACGCGCACCATCGACTTCCTGGTGGCCCTCAACCGGGCGATCAACGCCGATGTCGGCTACAGCGTGCGTATGGAGCCGGGCGTGCAGAGCCCGGACTTCACGCTACACAGCGGCATCGGTTCGTGCCGCGACTCGGCATGGCTGCTGGTGTCGGTCATGCGTCAGCTCGGCCTGGCGGCCCGGTTCGTATCCGGCTACCTCGTCCAGCTCAGCTCCGACGTCGAGGCGCTCGACGGGCCGTCGGGGCCGGCGGCCGACTTCACCGACCTGCACGCCTGGGCGGAGGTCTACATTCCCGGCGCCGGTTGGATCGGCCTGGATCCCACATCCGGCCTGTTCGCGGGAGAAGGCCACATTCCGCTGTCGGCGACGCCCCATCCGGCGTCGTCGGCGCCGATCACGGGTTCGACCGCGCTCACCGAAACGACCTTCGACTTCAGCAATACGGTCACGCGGGTGCACGAAGACCCGCGGGTCACGCTTCCCTACACCGACGCCGCGTGGCAGGCGATCGTCGACCTCGGCACCCGGATCGACAAGCGCATGGCCGAAGCGGACGTTCGTCTGACGATGGGCGGCGAACCGACGTTCGTGTCGATCGACAACCAGGTCGACCGCGAATGGACCACCGATGCCGACGGTCCGCACAAACGCCAGCGCGCCTCGGCACTGGCCGCGCGGTGCAAGGAGGTATGGGCGCCGCAGGGACTGGTGCAGCGCAGCCAGGGCAAGTGGTATCCGGGAGAACCGTTGCCGCGGTGGCAGATTGCGTTGTTCTGGCGTACCGACGGTCAGCCCTTGTGGCGTGATGACGCGCTGCTGGCCGACCCGTGGCCCGAGGAGCCGTCGGCGTCGTCGATCGACCCCGACGCCCCCCGGCATGTGCTGACGACGGTGGCGGAAAGCCTCGGCCTGCCGTCCACCCAGGTTCGCCCGGCCTACGAGGACGCGTTGAGCCGGCTTGCCGGCGCGGTGCGGATGCCCTCCGGTGAAGCGGTGTCCGCCGGCGACGACCTCGCCCAGGACGACGCCGACGCCCGGGCCGAGCTGCTTCGGCGCGTCGACGCCCCGGTCGCAGAGCCCGCGGCCTACGTGCTCCCGCTGCACCGCCGCGACGACGACACCGGATGGGCCAGCGCCGACTGGCGCCTGCGCCGCGGCCGCATCGTCTTGGTGGACAGCGATTCACCGGCCGGTCTGCGCCTGCCGCTGAACTCCATCAACTGGAGACCGCC
>CAZEHT010000054.1:0-24768 GCA_964511995.1 uncultured Mycobacterium sp. | reverse complement strand
GCCGGGCGCACCGCGGTCTTGGTCAGCGACACCGCCAGCGCGACGAGGACTCCGATCGCAACCGGTCTCCACCCACCCGAGGTGGCCCATTGCCCGGGGTCAGCGACCGCTGCGGTCTGTGCGGCGGTACCGGAGCCGAACACGATTCCCCCCGCCGCGGGCCGCACGAACGTCTGGATCGGGTCGTTGACGGAATCCAGCACCGGGACTTTGTCGGCCACGATCTCGACGACGAGCAGGACGGCCACGATCAGCAGCACCCAGCCGTTCTGAAGCCAGGAACACCCAGTATGCGTTCGCCGATCCGTCGGTAAGCCGCGATTGCGGCTCACCACACTTTCGGAACGAGGCGGAAGCGGACCCGCCGCATGTACTCCCGGTAGCCCGGCAGCTCCTCGGTCAGCATCTTCTCCTCGTCGAGAATTCGAACGACGAGCACGGGCAGTGCCGCGAGCAAAATGAGCAGGCCCCAATAGGAGTCCAGCGCCAGCGGAGTGCCCAGCATCATCACCAACGCCCCGCTGTACATCGGGTGACGCACCAGTGCGTACAGGCCCGTGGACACGAGCTGCTGTCCCGCCTCGACGGTCAGCGTGGCTGCGGCGTAGCCGTTCTGGATGACGACAGTCTGTGCCCACAGCAGCCCGGCGGCCACCAGAACGTTGCCGAGCAGCGTCACCGGCACCGGCACGTCAGACCATCCAAATCGGTGGTCGAACGCGCTGACCACCAGCATCGCCACGATCACGGCGTAGACCGCGCACATGACGATCCGCTGCAGGGGGCGGGTTTCCGCCGTGGGACCTGCGTGCATGCGGCGCCGCAGGGCCGCAGGGTCGTGAACCGCCAGATAGATGCTGGGTCCGAGCGTGGTGACGGTGAATACCGCGATGAAAGTCCACGCCTGCCAGTAGTGCAGCGTTCCTGCGGGCAAGAACAGGGCGAGCGCGAAAAACGCAAAGCCTGCTACGGCCGACGCAAGAGTTTGCAGTGCGATCTTCACATTTGTCCTCAGCGCAGGTCGCGACGGCGAAAAGCCATGATGCCCAAGACGATCAGTGCGACGTCGACAGCGGTGAGCCACCACAGCGGTGTCGCGTCGAACATCCCGACGCCGACGTTGGGTGTGTGCGAATAGGGCTGAAGACCGGCCAACCCCTGGGGGAACGCGGGCAGCGAGCCCAGCATGTAGAGCGCGACGAACCCGACGAGCACGCCCCACGCCACCGGTGTGAAACGCGGCAACAGCCCGAACAGGGCGACGGTGATCGCCGCCGCGAGCCACACGGAGGGCAGTTGAACCGCGGCCGTGCCCAGCACCCCGGGCAAGGTGGCGCCGACGTCGCCAGCGGCAATGCCGTAGGTCAAACCGGCCGTCAGGCCGGCCAACATCATGGCAACCGCCGATCCGGCTGTCGCCATCACGATGCGGGTCGCCAGCCAGCGGGTCCGGTCGACCGCACCGGCCAGGACGGTTTCGGCGCGCCCCGACGTCTCCTCCTGGTGCAGGCGCAGGATCGTCGAGATGACGAAGGCCGACGCCACCATGGCCAGCATGCCGAATGCGACTGCGACGAAAGCGTGTTCGAGCGCGTCGGTCCCGCCGAGCCGGGTGATCATGTCATGGGCGATCTGGCTGTCGCCGATCTCGTCGCCGACACCGTGGGTGACGCTGCCGATCAACAGGCCGTAGAGGCACAACCCCACTGTCCACAGCGCGACGGCGATGCGATCGGTTCGCCAGGCCAGGCCGAGCGTGGAACTCAGCCCCGCCGATGCTCCGGCAGGTCCCGGCCGCTCGGGGAGCATGCCCGCGCCGACGTCGCGGCGGGCCAGCAGTCGGTAGGCGACGAAGGTCAGCGCCACGGTGGCGCCCAGGTGCAGGAGCAGCACCCACCATCGCTCACCCGCGAACGGCCGGACCTCCAGTGACCACCCCAGCGGTGAAAGCCAGGAGGCGACGCTGCTGCCGGTCGCCGATCTCATGTCGCCGACGGCTCGCAGAGCGTAGGCCGCGCCGAGTGCGGTGAACGCGAGACCCCGCGCTGTCCGGGCGCTGGTGGTCAGCTGCGCGGTGACCGCAGCCACCGCCGTGAACACCATGCCCGACCCAACCAGCGAGAGGCTGAATGCCAGCGATCCCGATGTCGGAATGTCCAGCGCCGACAGGCCGGCCACCGCGATCAGTCCGGTCAGCGCACACGCCCCGAAACCGAACAGCAGGGCGGCGGTCAGGCCGGCCCGGCGCCCGATCGCGGTCGAGTCGAGCAACTCGGTGCGCCCGGTCTCTTCGTCGGCGCGGGTGTGGCGGATGACGGTCAGGATCGCCGCGACCGCGATCAGCACGTGAAACACGCTGGCTTTCCAGACGCCGACTGCGCCGAGGCTGTCGTTGTACACGTTGCCGTACATCGCCCGCTGCGCGGGACTGGCCATGATGGATGCGGCGAGGCTCGCGCGGCCCGCGGCGGTGGGGTACACCGCGTCGGTGCTCACGACGTAGACGGACGCCACAGGCACCGACAGCAGTAGAATCCACAGCGGTGCCACGATACGGTCGCGACGTAGATAATGCCGCAGAACCCGAAGTGTGCCAACGAAATCCGAAGGTGAAGATGCCGGCCGGTGGACTGCATGGCGGTGCCGGGCGGTCACGGCGGTGGTCATCGATGCACCGCTTGCTCGTCGTGGCGGGGCGTGCCGATCTCGTCGTCTGCCTCGTAGTGACGCAGGAACAGGTCTTCCAGGGTCGGAGGCCGGCTGACCAGGCTGCGAACGCCGGCGTTACCGAGCGCGCGAACCAGCTCGCCGAGACCCTCGCCGTAGACCTGTGCCTTGAGTGTCTTGCCGTCGAAACTGACGTGCTCGACGCCCGGTATCCGGCTGAGATCGCCGGGATGCCGCGATATCTCGGCGGTGATCGTGGTCTGCGACAGGTGGCGCATGGAGTCCAGCGTTCCGGTCTCGACGGTCCGGCCCTGCCTGATGATGGTGAGGCGGTCGCACAGGGCCTCCGTCTCGGCCAGGATGTGACTGGATAGCAGCACGGTGACTCCGCGGCGGCGGGCCTCGTTGACGCAGTCCTGGAAGACGTTCTCCATCAGTGGATCGAGGCCGGAGCTCGGCTCGTCGAGCAGCAGTAGGCGGGCGTTGGACGCGAACGCCGAAACCAGCGAGACCTTCTGGCGGTTGCCTTTCGAGTAGGTGCGCGCTTTCTTCGTCGGGTCGAGCGCGAAGCGCTCCAGGAGGTCTGCGCGTCGTCCGGAATCGATCCCGCCCCGCATCCTGGCCAGCAGGTCGATTGTTTCGCCGCCGGTCAGCGAAGGCCACAGGGTGACGTCGCCGGGCACATAGGCGAGTTGGCGGTGCAGTTCTACGGCATCGCTCCAGGGATCGCCGCCGAGCAGTCTGATCACCCCCCGGTCGGCCCGGATCAGGCCCAGCAGAATCCGGATGGTGGTCGACTTGCCGGCGCCGTTCGGGCCGAGGAAGCCGTGCACCTCGCCTTCGCCGACTGTCATGTCCAGACCGTCGAGGGCGCGCACCGACCCGAATTTCTTTGCCAGGCCGTGAATCTCGACCGGAGGACCGGAGTTACGGCGTTGGGCAGTCATCATCTGGCCTGTCCTGTCGCGAGTGTGGCGTCGGTCGCGGGATGATCGCCTTCGCGACGGCGCAGGAATGCGTCGTACATGCTCGAGTCGGTCATCAGGCCGTGCGAGTAGAGCTCCAGCGCGGGCAGCAGCATGTCCCGGGCATAGTCGTGCAACACCGCGCGCAAGTCGGTCGGGGTCTCGTGCAGCTGTAGATACAGCAGGAAGGCGCCCCCGCCGCACATCGACAGGTACAGCGCCCTGGCCCTCGGGTCGGCACTGGGCTTGATGACCCCGGACCGGACACCCTCTTCCAGATACTGCTCGGCATCGTCGATCATGTGGCGCCACATCGTCTTTGCCAGCTCACCGCCGGACTGCATACTGCGAACCAGGTAGGCCATCGTCGGGGCGAACGATTCGATCTCGGCGGCGGCCGACAACCACGCCGTCGGGTCGGTGCTGCGCACCGACTCCGTCTTGGACTCACGGATCGATTCCGTGACGTAGTCGTCACACGCTTTGCGCAGGCCGTCCTTGGAGCCGAAGTGGTGGATGACCAGTCCGGCGCTGACTCCAGCGGATTTCGCGATTGCTCGCACGCCCACCGCGAATCCGTGGTGGCCGAATTGCTCGATTGCGGCATCGCGGATGCGGGCGGGCGCCGTCAGATCATCTGAACGCATGTTTAGAACACTAAACACTTGTTCGATGCCCTGGCAAGGCGGTGACCGTCAAGAATCCGCAAGTATTGGGCATTCCGGCCTTGCCGGGTTCCCTTGCACCTTCCCGGCCGAGTGAGGTCAGTCGCGTACCGCGGCGAGGATCCCGTCGCCGAGCGGGACGAGCACGGGGGTGAACCGTTCGTCCTCGGCGATCAGCCGGGCCGCCTCCCGCACCGCAACGACCTCCGTGTCGTTCGCCGAGGGATCGCCGGCCCGCCCGCCCAGGGCCGCGCGGTGCACGACGATGACACCGCCGGCCCGCAGCAGTCGGATGCCCTCCACCACGAACGAGGGCTGGTCGACGGGGTCGGCGTCGATGAATACCAGGTCGTAGGACTCATCGGCGAGGCGGGTGAGAACCTCCTGCGCCCGGCCGGTGATCAGCCGGGTACGCGACGGCCCGATGCCTCCCGCGGAGAATGCCTGCCTGGCCATCCGCTGGTGTTCGGGCTCGATGTCGATAGTGGTCAGCACCCCGTCTTCGCGCATGCCAGACAGCAGCCACAGACCGCTCACCCCGGCACCGGTGCCGACCTCCACCACGGCCTTTCCGCCGCAAAGCCGGGTCAGCAGGCTCAGCAGCGCCCCTATGGCCGGTGTCACCGCACCGGCACCGATGTCCTCGGCGCGTTCCCGGGCCGCGGTCAGCACCGCGTCCTCGCTGATCGAGCCTTCGGCGTGTGCAACGACGGATTCGGTGCGGCTCGGCCCGCTCTGCCCGGGCGGTTCTTCAGCTGCCATGCCCGCAGCGTAGAGCCAACCTGCGCCGCGCCGCACCGTCTGGGCGGCGACACGCCCGGGAGCTTGTTACGAATTGGTCTCTTTGCGCCCCATCGCCGCAGGGTAACGCCGTCGATGCGACTTTCTCAGGAAAAGTTCAGTTAGCTCATATGCCGGGCATACCCCGGTGAACGACGGTGTTCGCATGGAGTTCGGTGAACGGTGGCGCGGGAATAGCCGCGAATGCGGCTACGTTGCCGAATTCGAGCGTGCGTTGCGGCAGTATTGCAGCTTCGATCAGGAGGATCAGACGATCAAGACCTTGATGGCGCCGGTCAAAATGTCGCATCTGGAGCAGTATGCCGACAGTGGCTGGATCGAGCCGTCCGATGAACCGCAGGGCACGGCCGTGTTCGATGCGACGGGCGACAAATCGACCATGCCGTCGTGGGACGAACTCGTGCGTCAGCACGCCGACCGCGTGTACCGGTTGGCCTACCGGCTGTCCGGCAACCAGCACGACGCCGAGGACCTGACCCAGGAGACATTTATCCGGGTGTTTCGATCAGTACAGAATTACCAGCCCGGCACCTTCGAGGGCTGGCTGCACCGCATCACCACGAATCTGTTCCTCGACATGGTCCGACGCCGCAGTCGTATCCGCATGGAGGCGCTGCCCGAGGACTACGACCGGGTGCCGGCGCAGGATCCCGACCCGGAGCAGATTTACCACGACTCGCGCCTGGGAGCCGACTTGCAGGCCGCGCTGGATTCGTTGCCCCCGGAGTTTCGCGCGGCAGTCGTGCTGTGCGACATCGAAGGTTTGTCCTACGAGGAGATTGGCGCCACCCTCGGGGTCAAGCTCGGCACCGTTCGCAGCCGCATCCACCGCGGCCGGCAGGGCATCCGCGACTATCTGGCGGCGCACTCCGAGGATGCGATGCTTCGCGCCGTGTCGGCATGAGCCGTTGGGCCGCGACATCCCGCCATAGGTGTGGTCACCCAGGCTGACGCGCTACATTCAAGCGATATTCGATGTGACACGTCACGCAGGAAGGAGCCCGGGCGATGACCGAGCACGGACATGTCTTCCGTCGTGCGTTCTCATGGCTGCCCGCACAGTTCGCCTCCCAGAGCGACACCCCGGTGGGGGCCCCGCGGCAGTTCGGCTCCACCGAGCATTTGTCCATCGAAGCCGTCGCGGCATTCGTGGACGGAGAGCTCCGGATGAACGCACATATGCGCGCTGCCCATCACCTGTCGTTGTGCGCCGAATGCGCGGCCGAGGTCGAAGCCCACACACAGGCGCGCGAAGTGCTGCGAGATTCGAACCCGGTCAATACGCCCACCTCCCTGCTGGGTTTGCTATCGCAGATTCCGTATTCGGCGCTGAGCAACTCCGCCGACGTAAATGATTCCGGTGAGCGCGGGTCGGCCGGCGAGGCCACGCGGGACCGGCGCCGGCGCCGGTAGGCTGTACAGCCGAGGCGCGGCTGACGTGGCCGGCTTTGCGAGTGCCGCACATACCCGCACATAGCCAGCCGATAGCCGCAGATAGCCGCAGATAGAGGATGACTTGAGTTCCAACGAGGACAACTCCGGCCACGGGGGCAGCGGCCCGCGCCTTGCGCCGCGCCCGGTTTTCAGACCGCCGGTCGACGAACAGTCGCGGCGCGTCTTCTCCCGGCCCGACGGCGTCGACGGTTCGTTCGTCGGGGAGAAGCTCCGTCCCGCTAAATATCGCGATGGTGGCGAGTTCACGCCTCAGGACATCCCGGCGGATCCTGTGCTGGCAGAGGCATTCGGCCGGCCCGACCCAGGCGGCGACTCGCTGCAGCGGCATCCGGTCGACGCAGGTGCGCTGGAAGCCGAACAGCTTGGCGCCGCCCCAGACGGCCCGGACGATCCGTGGCGCGATCCGTCGGCT
This sequence comes from uncultured Mycobacterium sp., assembly GCA_964511995.1. GTDB lineage: Bacteria > Actinomycetota > Actinomycetes > Mycobacteriales > Mycobacteriaceae > Mycobacterium. The sequence goes on along the minus strand of CAZEHT010000054.1, from coordinate 17,803 downwards.
CCGGTGGCGCCGGGTGCGCCCGCGGTCAGCGGGTCCGCACCTGCGCCGGCCTCGGCCGACGAGGGCAAGCTCGGGGTGCGCGATGTCCTGTTCGGCGACAAGGTGTCCTACCGGGCGCTGGCGGTGCTGGGTGCCGTGGTCCTGCTGATCGGGATGGTCGGCGGCTGGGTGGGCCGTAAGACTGCCGAGGTGGTCGAGGCGTTCACCACGTCGAGGGTGACACTGCATACCTCAGGCAGCGGTGCCGACCTTCCGCCGGGCAGATTCGCCCAGGTGGCGGCTTCGGTCGCCGATTCGGTGGTAATGGTCGAGGCGGTCAGTGACGGCCAGGGCTCGCAAGGCTCCGGCGTCGTCATCGATGGCTCCGGCTACATCGTCACCAACAACCACGTCATCTCCGACGCTGCGAACAATCCCAGCCAGTACAAGACCACCATCGTCTTCAACGACGGCAAAGAGGTTCCCGCGAATCTGGTGGGCCGCGATCCGAAGACCGACCTGGCGGTGCTCAAGGTCGACAACGTCGACAATCTCACCGTCGCGCGGCTGGGCGACTCGGACAAAGTGCGTGTCGGCGAGGAGGTGATCGCCGCAGGTGCCCCGTTGGGTCTGCGCAGCACCGTGACCCACGGCATCGTCAGTGCCCTGCACCGGCCCGTTCCGCTGTCGGGGGAGGGTTCGGACACCGACACCGTAATCGACGCCATTCAGACCGATGCGTCCATTAACCACGGCAACTCCGGTGGCCCGCTTATCAATATGGAGTCTGAGGTCATCGGCATCAACACGGCGGGTAAGTCGCTGTCGGACAGCGCCAGCGGCCTGGGATTCGCGATCCCGGTCAACGAAGTGAAGGAAACCGCCGAGACCTTGATCAAGGACGGCAAGATCGCGCATCCCACGCTCGGGCTCAGTGCTCGTTCGGTGAGCAACGACGTAGCCTCCGGCGCGCAGGTCGCCAACGTCAAAGCAGGTAGCCCTGCGGAGCAGGCCGGTCTTCAGGAGAACGACGTCGTCGTGAAGGTCGGCGACCGGACGGTTGCCGACGCCGACGAGATGACGGTCGCCGTGCGGCAGTTGAAGATCGGACAGCCGGCGCCGATCGAGGTGGTGCGGGAAGGTCGTCACGTCACCCTCACGGTGACCCCGACCTCGGACGCCTGAGCCCGTGTTCGCCAACATCGGGTGGGCCGAGATGCTGGTGCTTGTCGTCATCGGCCTCGTCGTCTTGGGTCCGGAGCGGCTGCCCGGGGCGATCCGGTGGACATCGAGTACGCTGCGCCAGATTCGTGACTATGTCAGCGGCGCGACCAGCCAGCTGCGCGAGGATTTCGGGCCGGAGTTCGAAGACCTCCGCGAGCCGCTCAGCGAACTCAACAAGCTGCGCGGTATGACGCCGCGTGCGGCGATCACCAAACACCTGCTCGACGGCGACGATTCGGTCTTCACCGGCAAGTTCGACGTCCCTGCCACGCCGTCGTCGCCGCCCTCGCCGCCTCCGCCGGCTGCGGATTCCGGCGTCAAGCCCGCGGCGACACCGTTCGACCCCGACGCCACCTGATGAGGTGGCGTCGCAACCGGCTGATCAGGCACGCCGGATCCGGCCGCCCGGCCGCTGACGGCTGAGCCCGAGATATCAGCGCCGGTTCGGGTCGAGGCCCAGCGACATGCCGGCCAGCCCGCGCCGACGCGAGCAGAGCGCGTCGGCGATACCGCGCAATTCCTTGCCGGCGGCTGAGTCAGGAGCGGAAAGCACCAGCGGCACGCCGCAATCCCCGGCAGTCACAATCGCCGGATCCAACGGCACCTGGCCGAGCAGGGGCACGTCGGCGCCGACCGACCGCGACAAGTTCGCGGCGACTTGGCTGCCGCCGCCCTCCCCGAACACGTTCATCGTCGTGCCGTCGGGCAGCACCAGTCCGGACATGTTCTCCACAACGCCGACAACCCGCTGGCGGGTTTGCAGTGCGATCGCACCGGCACGCTCGGCGACCTCGGCGGCGGCGACCTGAGGGGTGGTCACGACGATGATCTCCGCGCCCGGGATCAGTTGCGCTACCGAAATCGCCACATCTCCGGTTCCGGGCGGCAGGTCCAGAAGAAGCACGTCGAGATCTCCCCAGTACACGTCGGCGAGAAACTGTTGCAGCGCTCGGTGCAGCATCGGGCCGCGCCAGACCACTGGAGTGTTGCCCTGAGTGAATTGGGCGATCGAGATGACCTTCACGTCGTGTGCGATCGGCGGCACGATCATCGAATCGACCTGCGTGGGCCGGTCGGCGGTGCCCATCATGCGGGGTACGGAGTGGCCGTAGATGTCCGCGTCGAGCAGCCCGACCGACAGTCCGCGCTCGGCCATGGCGGCGGCCACATTGACGGTCACGCTGGACTTGCCGACACCGCCCTTGCCCGACGCGACGGCATAGACCCGGGTCAGTGAGCCGGGCTGGGCGAACGGGATCACGGGCTCGGGTGCGTCGCCCCGCAGCTGCTTGCGCAGATTCGTTCGTTGCTCGTCGCTCATCACCTCCAGGCTCACCGAGACGGGACCGGTGCCGGCGACGTCGGCAACGGCCCGGGCGACCAGTGCGCTGATCTCCGATTTCTTCGGGCAGGAGGCCGTCGTCAGGTAAACCGTGACGTGTACGGATCTGTCCTCGCGCACGTCGACGTCTTTGACCATGCCGAGTTCGGTGATCGGTTTTCGCAGTTCGGGGTCGTTGACCTTGGACAGCGCGGTGCGCACGGCGTTGGGGAGGTCGCTGCGTTCGGGGGTGTCAGACATCACCGCCGAGTCTAGGACGCCACTGAATAAGCCGTCCATCGCTGGTTGTGCCTGACGGCTGTGTGTTCTGTGCCGTGTGATGGTGTGTGGTGCAAGGGCCGGCGCGGTCGGGGCGCGAGTTTTAGCCGCCCGGCAGCCACACTTCTTTGAGGCGTACCAGCCACCCGACAATGCCGGGTGGCTGCGTCAGGCCACTGGGCCGGGCAGCTGTCCGATCGGCGGGGGTCCGGGCTCCGCGGGCGGCGGAGGTGGCGCGCCGAACATGGGTGGCGTCGGGCCGGGCGGGGGGAACATCTCGACCGGGGCGGGCTGCGGACGGGGGGCCTCAGCGACGGGCCCCGGAGCCGGCCCCGCAGCGGGGGGTATACCGGGAGCCGGAGGCGCCCACGGCGGCGGCGCCCATGGCGGGGGAGCCCCCCACGGTGCGGGCGCCGGGGGCTGAGTGTTCTCGCTGATGCAGAAGATGGAACAGGGTGCATTGAGCGGGGTGTGCTGTGTCGCGTCGGCCGGTCCGGGCGGCACCGGCAACTGGTTGGCCACATCGCTTTGACCGAGGCTGAACAGTGGCATCTGCGCCAGGGGATCGCTGGCGGGCAGACCGGGCCCGAGGCCCTCCGGGCTGGCATCGAGGTGGGCGTTGACATCCAGTCGGGCATCGGCGATCGGCGGGATGGGTCCGGTGATCGCAGGCAGGTTGATGGGGATGACCCCCGTGGTGTAGCCGCCGGCCCAGCCGAGGACGTTGCGCGCATACGCCACCGAGTTGTTGTACCGCAGGATCGCGGTCATCACCTGGGACGGGTCGCGGAGGTTGAGCCCGCCGCTGCACAGATACCGCGCCGCCGCCAGCGAAGAGTCGTAGACATTCTGCGGATCGGCTTTGCCGTCGCCGTCGCCGTCGGAGGCATACCTCGACCAGGTGCCGGGAAGGAACTGCATCGGTCCCATGGCGCGTGCGTAAGTCACCCGGCCCAACTGGCTGCTGGCGACGATGATCTCGTTGCCGGGTAGCGTTCCGTCGAGGGTCGGCCCGAATATCGGACTCAGCGCATTGCCCCGCGCGTCGGTGGCGCCGTTGTTGGAATGGCCGGACTCGATTCGGCCGATGCCCGCGAGCAGGTTCCAGCTCACACCACAGCCCGGGTTGGTGCGGGCCATGATGCCCTCGGCGCTGCGATAGGCACTCAGCGCGATGGCCGGGATACGCAGCGCTCCGGGTGCCGACACAACCGTAGCCGGTGGCGGCGCGGACACCGTGGCCGCAGCGATGCGGAATCGCTCGGGCGGCTTGGCCACCGCGACGACGGTCGGCCCGGTCATGTCCTGGTCGATGGGCGAGGCAACTGCCAGCGGCCCGACGCCGGCCCGTGGGGACGGCTTGGGCGTATTGGGGCCGGACGCGGCGACCGCCGCTGCCAGCATGAGCGGTGTGATTACTGCGACGCCGATTGCGGGTTTGCGCGTTATGCGGGCCAGACGCCCGCGTGCGGGTTCCCGTGGCGACGCGAGGGCCGGGTCTGTGCCCCTGCCTCCCCGAATGCGCACTCGACCGTCCTAAGCGCTGAGTGGTGCGGCTGGCACCGGACCGAAACCTTCTGAACCACGTCACCATACATATTTTGGGGCCGCCTGTGGCCACAATCGGCGACGTGGCTGGACGGAAGTTTCAGGCCTGTTCCATCGGTTGTTCGCCGGCGTCTTGGATTGGGCCCGCCGACTGTTCGGCTGTGCTTTGCTTTGGGCCCGACGGCTGTTCGCCGGCGCTTTGCTTGCGGCCCGACGATTTCTTCTTCGGCGGGGAATCGAGCCTGTCGCGCAACTCCTCAAGTTCCCGGCGCAGGTAGTCGCGAGTCGCGACCTCACCGACGGCCAGGCGCAGTGCCGCCAGTTCCCGGGCGAGGTATTCGGTGTCGGCCTTCGTCTGTTCGGCCCGGCGCCGGTCTTCGTCCAATGCCACCTTGTCCCGATTCTCCTGGCGGTTCTGAGCCAGCAGGATCAACGGCGCGGCGTAGGCGGCCTGGGTGGAGAAAGCGAGGTTGAGCAGGATGAACGGGTAAGGATCCCACCGCAGGGATACCGCGATGAGATTCAGCGCGATCCAGACGATGACGAAAACCGTCTGCCACAGCAGGTATCGACCGGTGCCCAGGAAACGCGCGATGGCCTCGCTGTAGCGGCCCACCGCTTCGATGTCGACGTTCCACCGGGGGCGCCGTGACGTGCGCGGCGTGTCGAGGCGGCCGCGGGAAACCCATTCGCTCATGAAGCCGAGTCCAACTCGGGCTCTTCTGCTTTTGCTCGCCAGTCGACGGGCAGCAGGTGATCGAGCAGGTCGTCGACGGTGACCGCGCCCAGAAGGTGGTTCTGCGCATCCACCACCGGCCCGCACACCAGGTTGTAGGCCGCGAAGTACCGGGTCACGGACCCGAGCGATTGCCCCGGAGCCAACGTCGGCAGGTCGTGGTCGATGACACCGCTGACCAAGGCCGCCGGCGGTTCACGCAGCAGTCGCTGCAGGGGCACGCTACCCAGGTAGCGGCCGGTGGGCGTGGCCGTCGGCGGACGGACGACGAACACCAACGAGGACACCGCCGGTGTCAGGTCGGGGTCTCGGACGCGCGCCAGAGCCTCGGCGACCGTGGTGTCGGGCGCCAGCACCACCGGCTCGGAGGTCATCAGACCGCCCGCGGTGTCGGGGGAGTGCTTGAGCAACCGCCGCACCGGATCGGAGTCCTCGGGGTCCATCCTGGCCAGGAGCGCTTCCGCCAGCGCCGGGTTCAGCACACCCAGCAGGTCGGCGGCATCGTCGGGATCCATCGCCTCGAGAATGTCGGCGGCCCGCTCGGTGTCCAATTGCAGTAACAGCTCGCTCTGCTCGTCCTCCGACAATTCCTGCAGGATGTCGGCAAGTCGTTCGTCGTCGAGCGCGTTGATCACTTCGGTGCGGCGTTTGGTGGGCAGCTCGCGGATCGCGTCGGCCACCTGCACCGGGCGCTGACCATCGAACTGATGCAAGAGCTGGGCCACTCCCTGCCCGGGCATAGCCAGAGCCGACGGCGTCAGGCCCTGCACATGCTGCCAATCCACGACGTGAACTGTGGAGCGGCGCAACCGGCGCTGGTTTCGCACCGCGAAGCGGGTCACCAACCAGTCGCGCGTCCGGGACTGCTCGATGGCGAGGTCGACCACCACCAGTTCGGCTCCGGCCAACTGGGGAAGCTCGGGATCCTCGACACGGACCCTGGTGTCGAGCACCTGACCGAGCACCAGCACCTCGCCCGGACGCTGGGCGAATCGGCGCAGCGACACCCTGGCGGTGGTGAGGGTAACGGCGCTCGGCTCGATCGCGGTGACACGCAGAATCGGAACGAAAATCCTTCGGCGGGACAGCAATTCGATAACCAGACCCAATACGCGCGGTTGTTGCCAGATGACGCCGAGACTGATCACGACGTCACGGACACGGCCGACCGACTCGCCGTCGGGACCCAGCACCACCAGGCCCGAGAGCCGGGCTGCATACACCCTGTTGACCGATGCCATGACTGAAAGGGTAGGAGTGAATGCGTGAACAACGCGTATTGCCCCCGTCGAACGTGTTTGTCGGTTCCGGGCAGCAGCCGCAAGATGATCGACAAGGCCAAAGGCCTGCCCGCCGACGAGGTTTTCCTCGATCTCGAGGACGCCGTGGCGCCTGGAGCCAAGGCGCAGGCACGCGCGACTGTAGCCGCGGCGCTCGCCGAGCCAGGGTGGGGCAAACAACTGCGCGGCGTGAGAGTCAACGCGTGGAGCACTCCGTGGACGCACACCGACGTGATCGAGGTGGTCGCGGGCGCCGGCGCGGCACTCGACGTCGTCGTGCTGCCGAAGGTCACCGACGTGTCTCACGTTCAGGCCCTCGACCTGCTGCTGAGTCAACTGGAGACGATTCACGGCCTGACGGCGGGTGGAATCGGCATCGACGCTCAGATCGAGGACGCACTGGGGCTGATGAATGTCGACGCGATCGCCTCGCATCCGCGCGTGCAGGCGCTGGTGCTCGGTCCGGCCGATCTGATGGCCAGTCTGAACATGCGGACGCTGGTCGTCGGTGAACAGCCGCCCGGCTATGACAACGGTGACGCCTACCACCACGTGCTGATGACGATCCTGGTCGCCGCCCGCGCGCACGGCGTTGCGGCGATCGACGGGCCCTATCTGAAGGTTCGCGACGTCGACGCTTTCCGCCGGGTCGCGGGCCGCGCGGCCGCGCTCGGCTACGACGGGAAGTGGGTTCTGCACCCCGATCAGGTCGCGGCCGGCAACGAGATATTCAGTCCCCGCCAAACGGATTACGACCATGCGGAGCTGATTCTCGAGGCCTATGAATGGCACACCTCGACGGCCGGCGGCGCGCGCGGAGCGGTGATGCTCGGCGACGAGATGATCGACGAAGCCAGCCGCAAGATGGCACTGGTGGTCGCGGCCAAAGGCCGCGCGGCCGGGATGAACCGGCTGGGCGACCGGTTTGTGCCGCCGTGCTGAGCGATCAGGTCGGACGGAGGTGGGACGGCTCTGCCCGACCGTCCGCTGCGGCGCTCAGAAACGCGAGAGAATCCCTCAGGAACCCGAGAGAGCATAGAAGGACGCCATCCCGAACAGAACTGTGCACATACCGATGACCGTCCCCGACACGGCGAGGCCGTATCCGGCCTGGCCGGTGCGGTTGATCTCCGAGATCGCCAAAACCCCGAGCACGATCGCGACCAGCGACGGCACGAAGCACATGCACAACACAAGACCGATCAGGGCGCACGCCAACGCGGCGATCGCCTTGCCGTTGGTTCCGGGCGGTGTGCCGGGACCGTACGGACCGTACGGTCCGCCGGCACCGTAAGGGGAGTACGGGGCGGCCCGGTAGTACCCGGGGCCGGGATACCACGCGGGCTGCACCGGTGGCGGAACGGGCTGGTAACCGGGCGGTGGCGGGTAACCGGGCGGTGGTGGGTAATCGGGCCGTAGTGCATAACCGGGCGGCGGTGCGTAATCGGCTGGATAGTCCACCGGCGCATAGGGATCGAACGGCGGACGCCGGTTGTCGCTCTGCGATGGGTCGGGGCCCGACATCAGCGTGCGGCGCGACGACTCGCGGCACCCGGGCGCTGTTCGCCCGCGTCCTCGTCTGGTTTCCCACCCGGTTCGCAACGGGTAGGTGTCATGCTGTCAACGTAGCGTATGCGCTGGTTGAGCAGGAACTGCCGGGGCAGTGGCACCGGCCCTGCCGAGCAAAGGGAGATGACGTCCGATGACGAGTCCTTTCCAGCCCGACCCGGGCCCCGCCGCCGGCAACCCGCGTGCCACCCGCCGCGGCCCGCTCGGCCTGCCGGTACCGCCCAAAGGATGGCCGATCGGGTCGTACCCGACCTACGCCGAGGCGCAGAAGGCGGTGGACTACCTGTCCGATCAGCAGTTCCCGGTGCAGCAGGTCACCATCGTCGGCGTCGACCTCATGCAGGTCGAGCGCGTCACCGGGCGGCTCAGCTGGCCCAAGGTACTGGGGGGCGGTGTCATCACCGGTGCGTGGCTGGGCGTGTTCGTGGGGCTGGTCCTAGGTTTCTTCAGCCCGCACCCGTGGGCGGCTTTGCTCATGGGCCTGCTCTGCGGCATCGTCTTCGGCCTGATCACGTCAGCGGTGCCGTATGCGATGGCCAAGGGCACGAGGGACTTCAGCTCGACGATGCAGCTGGTAGCGGGTCGCTACGACGTGCTGTGCGACCCGCAGAACGCCGAGCGGGCGCGCGACATGCTGGCGCGCCTCACCCTTTAGGTGAACCCGGCGGTGCCCCGCGCTGGGCCGGCGTGACCGGGATTCTCGGCGAAGTGCGTACGCACCTGCGCGCGCACTTCGCTGCGAAGGGGTTCCACGCTGAACCGGATTCGGCCAGCGTGACGTTCCTGGGTGTCGAGCGCATCGATGTGCTCCGGTTCGGTCCGCTGAAGGATATTGGTGGCCGTGCCGTCGTGCACTACGTCTCCTTGGGATGCTCCCGCCACCCGATGGGTGATCCCGCGGGGCTCGCGGCCGACCCGCTGCGCGGACCGAGAGCCGAGGTCGTGATGAGCCTGTACGACGGAGTCCGGACACCGGGCCTGGCCCGCACCATCGCGGTGCTGGCGGCCGCCCCGGCTGTCGACGGGGTGGTGCTCGCCGGCGACGCGCAGATCGACTTCGGTTCGTCGTTGTGGCAGCGGCCCGCGGGACTCCCGCCGTTCAGCGCGGTCGTGCTCGGCGGCAGCGACATCGCCGACCTGTCGCTGCCCGCGCCGTGCGAGTCGGTGGTGTTCCTGCGCGCCATTCCGATCATCGCCAACGAGGCGGCATGGGCGCGGCTCAAGGGCGTCGACGCGCTGCGCGAAGCCTGGCGACAGGATCGCGTCGACGTCACCGATCCCGAACGGGCGGCCCGTCAGCCGAGCTGAAAGCGACCCCTGGGCGCACCCGCGGTGAATTCACAGCCAGTGATTACGACGGAAGTTGCGGTAGAGGAACCCGCAAACGGACACCATCATCGTGAGCACCATGGGGTAGCCCCAATGCCAGGTCAGCTCCGGCATGTACTGGAAGTTCATGCCATAAACCCCGGCGATCATGGTGGGGACCGCCGCGATCGCGACCCACGCCGAGATCTTGCGCATGTCGGTGTTCTGCTGCATGCCGACACGGGCCTGGGCGGCCTGGACCAGGGACGACAGCAACTCGTCGTAGCTGGCGATCCGGTCGGCGGCGTGAGTCTGGTGGTCGAGAACGTCGCGCATATACCGCAGGACCTCTTTTGTCAGCAGATCCTTGTGCTCGGCGTTGATTCGGCCCAGCTCCACCGACAACGGGCCGACGGCGCGGCGCAACTCGACGACTTCACGTTTGAGCATGTAAATATGCTCGATGTCGATCTTGGCGGTCGGCGAAAACGCCTCCTCCTCCATGGCGTCGACGTCGCACTCCATCAAGCGGGTCACTTCCAGATAGCTGTCGACGACGTGGTCGGCGATGGCGTGCATGACCGCATACGGGCCCAGTGCGAGTTGTCGGTGTTCGTCCTCCATCCTCTTGCGCACGCCGCCCAGGCCGGTGTGGTCGCCATGGCGGACCGTCACGACGAAATACGGCCCGACGAACACCATGATCTCGCCTGTCTCGACGATCTCGCGGGCCAGCGCGAGCGATTCGTGATCCACGTAGTTGACGGTCTTGAGCACCAGGAACAGCGTGTTGTCGTAGCGTTCCAGCTTCGGCCGCTGGTGGGCGTGCACGGCGTCCTCGACGGCCAGCTGATGCAGGCCGAACGCCTCCGCGACCGATTGCATCTGGTGTTCGTCGGGTTCGTGAAGGCCGATCCAGACGAATGCCTTCTGCCCCAGGGCTTCGAGATCGCGAACTTTGTCCACCGCGGCGGCATGGGTGAACCTGCCCGGCAGTCGGCTGCCGTCGACGTAGACGGCGCAATCGACCATCGCGTGGGCAACCGGAATCGGCACCCGTTTTATCTCCGACGGCGTTACGGGTTTGGTGCGCGTCACCGCGAAAATCGACGGAGGTATTTCACGAAATGACGGCATGCTTCCAGCCTCCCCTCGTCACAGCCATCGGGTCCAGTGAATGCTACGCGGCATGCCTGTCAAGGCCCGTCCCGCTCGCGGGAACCTCGTAGGACCGGCCGGGACAGGTGCAGTACCCTGACGCGGTGTCTGAATCCAAGGGAAACGCGCCCCTCGTCATCGACGACGACGAGATCTTCAACGCCCATGTGGGCGGGAAACTGACCGTCGAGCTGAAATCGCCGCTGGACACACAGCGTGCCCTGTCGATCGCCTATACCCCCGGGGTAGCGAAGGTCAGCCGGGCCATCGCCGCGGACGTCACGCTGGCCAAGCGCTATACCTGGGCCAACCGTCTGGTGGCCGTAGTCAGCGACGGCAGCGCGGTGCTCGGTCTCGGCGATATCGGCGCGGCCGCGTCGCTGCCCGTCATGGAGGGCAAGAGCGCGTTGTTCAAGACCTTCGGGGGACTGGACTCGATCCCCATCGTGCTCGACACGAAGGACCCCGACGAGATCGTCGAGACGCTGGTACGGCTGCGCCCGACCTTCGGAGCGGTGAACCTGGAGGACATCTCGGCGCCACGCTGCTTCGAGATCGAGCGGCGCGTGGTCGAGGCGCTGGACTGCCCGGTAATGCACGACGATCAGCACGGAACCGCGATTGTCGTGCTGGCGGCGCTGCTGGGGGCGGTCAAGGTGCTCGACCGGAAGATGAGCAGCCTTCGGGTGGTCATCGCAGGTGCGGGCGCTGCGGGTGTGGCGTGCGCGAACATCCTGCTGGCTAAAGGTGTCGCCGACATCACGGTCTTGGACTCAAAGGGAATCGTGCACACCGGCCGGGACGATCTCAATTCGTTCAAGGCCGAATTGGCCGGCCGTACCAATCCGGCGGGCCGCACCGGCGGTGTGGCCGAGGCGCTCGCCGGTGCGGACATGTTCCTGGGCCTATCCGCGGGCGTGGTCCCCGAGGACATCATCGCCACGATGGCGCCGAAGTCCATCGTTTTCGCGTTGTCCAACCCTGACCCCGAAATCCACCCGGAGGTTGCCAAAAAGTACGCCGCGGTGGTCGCGACGGGCCGCAGTGACTTCGCCAACCAGATCAACAACGTGCTCGCGTTCCCCGGGGTGTTTCGCGGTGCCCTGGACGCCGGCGCCCGGCGCATCACCGAGCGGATGAAGGTCGCTGCCGCCGATGCGATCCACGCTGTGGTCGGCGACGACGTCTCGACGGAATACATCGTTCCCAGTCCGCTCGACCCGCGGGTGGCGCCCGCGGTCGCGGCAGCGGTGGCGGCGGCATCCGATGAGGCGATCGCGTAATCTGCGCCGGCTCGCCCTGGCGGTGTCGGTCGCGCTGCTGACCGCCTGCGCGGGCCACCCGCCGGATCGGCCGGCACCACCGGCCCATCCCTCCATGGCGGTGGGAGCTGCCTTCGATCCCGGATCGGTGCTGCTGGCCAACCTCTATGCCGCCGCGTTGCGCGCCTACGGCACGCCCGCCCACGTCGACGTCATCGAGCACCCACTGTCCGAGCTCGACGCGGGGCGACTCAGTGTCGTACCGGGGTTCACCGGGCAGCTGTTGCAGACCTTCCAGCCCGGAGCGAGCGTCCGGTCCGACGAACAGACCTACCGCGCGATGGTCGGCTCCCTACCAGAAGGCGTGGCGGTGGGCGACTACACCACCGCGGCCGAGGACAAACCAGCTCTGGCGGTCACCGAGGCGACGGCTAAGGCGTGGGGTCGTCGTGATCTGACCGGGGTCGTCGAACACTGCGCGCAGCTGAGCGCGGGAGCGGTGCACGGTACGCGGGCACCCGCTGCGGTCGGGCGGTGCACGTTGCCTCGGCTACGCGAATATCCCGACCGTCAGGCATTGTTCGACGGGCTGCTGTCGGGTGAGGTCCAGACGGTCTGGACGACGACGGCCGACCCCGGCGTACCCGATGGCATCGTGTTGCTGGCCGACGGCAAACCGGCGTTGATCCAGGCGCAAAACGTCGTACCGCTCTATCGCCGCAACGAGTTGACCCCTCAGCAGGTGCTTGCCATCAACCAGGTCGCCGGGGTGCTCGACACCGCAGCACTGAAGATGATGCGCCGGAAGATCGCCGACGGCGCCGACCCCCGCACGGTCGCCGAGGCTTGGCTCGCCGAGAACCCGCCCGGGCGCTGAGAGCTAACCTCGCCCGCGCTCGCCCCGCGCTCAGTGCACGTGGGGCATGAACCTCGATATCACGCCCGTTGACAGGTCCTGGTAGCCGGACCCGGTGAGCCGGACGAGCAGATCCATCGCCTTGGCGTCGGGTCCCACCAGGACACGGGCCTTCTTCTTACGAACGGCCGTCAGGATGACTTTTGCGGCACGCTCCGCGCTGGTGTTGGCGAGTCGCTTGTCGAAGAATTTCGCCACCTCGGCCTTGTCGATACCCTCCGCAGAGGTTGAGTTTCGCACGATGGCGGTCTTGATGCCGCCGGGATGCACCGTCGTCACCGCGACGGGGTGACGACGGGCCAGCATTTCCTGCCGAAGGGCCTCGGTGAACCCCCGGACGGCGAATTTGGCGGCGTTGTACGCCGCTTGGCCGGGCACCGAGAAAATGCCGAACAGGCTGGAGACGTTGACGACGTGGCCGTCCCCGGACTCGACCAGGTGCGGCAAGAACGCCTTGGTCCCGTTGACGACGCCCCAGAAGTCGACGTCCATCACCCGCTCGATGTCTTTGAACGGGGTGACCTCGACATCGCCGATGAACGCGATACCGGCGTTGTTGTAAATCTGGTTGACCTTGCCGAAATGATGGCGGACGTCGTCGGCGTAGAGCAGGACCGCTTCGCGTTCCGTGACGTCGAGCCGGTCGGCTTTGACGTCGACGCCGATGCGCTTGAGTTGTTCCTCGGTCTGGGCCAGGCCCTCGGTGTCGACGTCGCTGATGGCCAGCCTGGCGCCGGAGCGCCCCAGCTCGATTGCCAGCGCCTGGCCGATGCCGGATCCGGCGCCCGTGACGACGCAGACTTTTCCGGCGAAGCCGTCCATCAACCGCCTCCTTGCTCGTCGATCTGTGTCGATCAGGTGTCGACGTGTGTCGATCTGTAGTGACTTTACCGATACCGCCGGTATCGAGTGACGTCCGGGGTGCGGTAACGGGCCGCGCCGCCACGATCACCAACTCATGAGACGCAACCGCACAGCAACCGGGGTGCTCCGCGCCGCGTCTATTCGTGTTCATGGCCTGTCTGGCGGTTGCGTCTTCGACCCCGGCGCAGGCCGACCCCGAAGGCACCGTCACCGACCCGTTGGCCGATGCGGGCGTCCGCGCCGTCGACCCGCCACCGCCACGGCCGTGGGCAAGCCCCTGCACCCCGCTACCATGTTCACCGGCTTGGCGATCTCGGTATTCTGCCCGGGAGCGGTGGCCTCACTCGCCAGTGGGCAGTCGCCTGTTCGGTTGGCGCTGTTGGATGTCTTGCCGAACTTTGTCGATGCGCCGACGGGCCTTAGCTAGCCTGCTCGACGGTGTGAGGGCAGCTTTGAATTCGCTCTACACTTGAATTGGCGCTATAAGCAATCTAGTAAGTGTATTTCCACCAAGGTTCGCAACGTACACGTATCCGTCGGGTCCCTGGCGGAAGGCGACGGGGCCCACTTGGGAGCTGTATAAATACTTCACATCGCTGCGATTGTTGATATCGACGACGTACACCTCGCCGTCGTTGACGTCGGTAATGAAGATATCATTCTGAAATTCCGCTGGGTATCGCGATCCTGTGTAAACCGAATCGGTGCCCACGATAGCCCCGACCTGAAAACCCGGCTCGTTCTCGTCGTGAGCAAATGCACGATAGGCTGGTGTTACGATTATGGCGCCACTCGCGACCGCCGCATAAAATGCGGCGGGGCTGGGAAGGTTACGTGCGGGGTCACCGGGCAGGCTCTTATATCCCGGTGCCGGTAGAGAAACACCATTATCGCCACCCTCGAAATATGGCCAGCCAAAATTTGCTCCAGCATGGCCAGTCTCGATCTCCTCCCAGCTATACCAACCTGTATTCGTTATGAAGAGACGGCCATCCGCGGCGAACGTCATGGAGAAAGGATTTCTGAGGCCTAACTGGTAGACCTTCGAATGGTTGGCGCTGAGATCGTCACCCGGGTCGACGAACGGGTTGTCGGGTAGTCCCAAGCCGGTTACCGGGTCGATGCGCAGGATCTTGCCGGACAGACTGTTTATGTTCTGAACGCTGAAAGTGCGTGGGTCCGCTGTGTTGAAGGACGTCCCATCTCCGATCGAAACGTAGAGAGCGCCGTCTGGTCCGAACGCCAGCGATCCGCCGGCATGACTCCGCGAATCGACCTTGATGTAGTTATCGACGTATTGTCCTGTTTCGGCGTTAAAGCCGGACTCGGGCTGGGTAAAATTGTCGGTACTGTCGACGGTTCCGGCTCCGCTGATGTCCTGAAGTGTCCGCGGTTGTAGGTTGTCGACTCCTGGGGCGCCGCCGAGCAAAATGACTTCGCTGCCGGGAACCGCCGTGGTGTAGTTAGTCGCCACATCGGCCGTGAAGCGAACAAGGTAGGCAAAGCGATTTCCGCCGCCGTCCGGCGCCGCATTCGGGCTGGGGTTGCCCACGGTATCAGGGGGATCGACGACATAGAACGCATAGAGATAGTTATGCTCTTGCTGACCTGGCTGAACAGGCGTACCGAAATCGGGATGCAACGCGATGTCCAGTAGGCCGCGATCCTGAATGTCATTTACTTTCGGACTTATATCGATGAAAGTCGATCGTCGCGCACCGGTATTGACATCGAATACCTTGATGACGCCACCTTTTTCAGCGACATAGACTAGTGATGGATTGTGTGGCGAAAATTCAAACGCCAACGGTTCATTTAGTCCTGAAGCTACGACTTGCTCCGTGACGGTATAGTTCGAGGTTAGCGGTGGCAAAGGGGGATCGACCACAGGGTTTTCGTCATCGAGTATATCTACGCGCGCTGTTCGCGGGTAGAGAATTTTCGAGCCGCTGTCGACATTGATGATTGAAACCACAAATGTCTCAGTCGGCTCTGGCAAGGTATCGTTGATAATTTGCACCGGGATGACGGCGCGGTCTTGGCCCGGGCTCATTGTTATCGTCCCGTTCCCGCCAACATAGTCCACGCCGGCGGTTGCGGTATCGGGTGTGATTCCATACTCAATGGTTGACTGCCGCGTCAGATCGCCTGTCCGGACGATGGATACCATCACGGTCCCGGCCGCCTCACCGATTCTCGGGCTGGATTCGAAAAAGATCGATGTCGTGGTATCGACGGGATTGGAAACAGTGACGGTCCGCGCCGCCGAGGTGGTGGTGTTGCCGGCGGCGTCGCGGGCCCGCGCGGTCAGCGTGTAGGTGCCGTTGGTCACCGTGGTGGTGTTCCACGTCACGCTGTAGGGCGCGGTCGTGTCCTCGGTGAGGTTGGGAATCGGATTGCCGTTCATCAGGAACTGCACCCCGGCCACCCCGACGTTGTCGGAGGCGTTGGCGCTCAGCGCCACGTTGCCCGAGACGGTGGCGCCGTTGGCGGGAGCGGTGAGGGCCGCCGTGGGTGGCACTGTGTCAGTCGGGGCGACGTTGTTGACGGTGACGGTCCGCGCCGCCGAGGTGGTGGTGTTGCCGGCGGCGTCGCGGGCCCGCGCGGTCAGCGTGTAGGTGCCGTTGGTCACCGTGGTGGTGTTCCACGTCACGCTGTAGGGCGCGGTCGTGTCCTCGGTGAGGTTGGGAATCGGATTGCCGTTCATCAGGAACTGCACCCCGGCCACCCCGACGTTGTCGGAGGCGTTGGCGCTCAGCGCCACGTTGCCCGAGACGGTGGCGCCGTTGGCAGGAGCGGTGAGGCTCACCGACGAGGGTGCCGTGTTATCGACGGTGACGGTGATCGGGGCGGAGGTGGTGATGTTGCCGGCCGCGTCGCGGGCCCGCGCGGTCAGCGTGTAGGTGCCGTTGTCGGCCGCCGTGGTGGCCACCGTGATGCTGTACGGCGAGCTGGTGTCCTCGGCCAGAAGCGGTGCGCCGTTGGCCAGGAACTGCACCCCGGCCACCCCGACGTTGTCGGAGGCGGTCGCGCTCAGGGCCACGGCGCCCCTGACGAAAGCGCCGTTGGCGGGAGCGGCCATCGCGACGGTGGGCGCCGTGGTATCCGCCGCGGCGGCGGCTAGACTCACCGGCGCAGAGAACAACATCGTCGATGTGTCGGCACCCGGCTGATCGCTGGTGAGCAACGCGTCGACGGGCTGGCCGGTCTGCGGGAGGTCGGCCAGGTCGGTGGGTGTCTCGCCGGCCAGGTCCTTCTGGGATTGCCGGCGCCACCCGGCTAGCAGCGCCAGCAGGGCCGGTGACTCGCCGGCCGGGGCATCCGGCTTGTCAGTCAGCGACGAACTCAGACCCGCCCACGCCAGCGTTTTGGCGACCGCGCGGGACACCGAACTCGTAGCGGTGGTCGGGGCGTCTGTCGGCGCCGCTGCGGCCACGGGCGCGGTCTGGGAGACGACCGAGTCGATGTGCTGCCCTGAAAAGGTGTTCACTGTCGTGGCAGCGGGCGGCTGCGCGGCGGGCTGATCGGGCACGTCGTCCGCCGGCGCGCCGCCGGACGACGCGGGTTGCGGCCTAGAAGCTGCGGCGCTGACCGCAGGCGAATGCTTGTCGGCGTCGACCCGCTGCGCACCGGCCGGGTTATGCAGCACTGGCTGCCTCTTATTCGAGCCGGCCCTCCGATCGCCGACCGGCGGCGGGCTGCTCGGCGATGACAATAGCTGTCTGGCCGTGGACACCGGCGGCGCCGGCACACCCGGCGACGCGGACGTAACCTCGGGCGATGGGGCACCGGCTGCCGACGTCGCCGGGCCGGGATCGGCGGTCGAGCCGATCGCATGCGGTGGCGCCTCGGCGCTGCTTTGTACCAGTCGGCCGCTCGGATCATCGGTCACCGGCGACCCGATCGACGTCGCCCAGCCGGTGCCCGTCGAGCTCTTGGATTTCGGTGGCGAGGTCGACACCCCCGCCGATGGGCCGTTCGACGGCGGGCCGTCGGCGGGGGTAGTGGCCGGTGAGGAATCGACGCTGGCCGCCGGGGACGTCTTATCAGTTGACGGGCTTCTGCGGGTTGACGGGGTTTTGCGGGTTGACGGGGTTCTTTCGCTCGACGACGGTGTGCGGGTTGACGGGGTTCTTTCGCTCGACGACGGTGTGCGGGTTGACGGGGTTTTGTCGATCGACGACTTCACCGACGAATCAGCACCAGACGAATCACCAACCGACGAACCCGAATCCGTCTGCGCCCATGCCGGCCCCGGTGTGGTGCCAACAGCGAATCCGACCCCCAACGCGGCCGCTAACGCACCGACACGACCGATGTATTTGGCGCTTCTCATGGTCATTCCCTTTTCCAGAGCTA
>CAZEHT010000053.1:16624-25064 GCA_964511995.1 uncultured Mycobacterium sp. | reverse complement strand
CGGCGGCACGCCACACCGCCAACATGTCGGTCCAGGTGGTGTTCTGCGGGGACGTCTTGAACGCGAATCGCATTCCGCCAACATAGCCCTGCCCGGTTGACCAGGGGCAGACGGACGGTTCACCGCCACTTTCACGGTCGCTCCGGGAGTGCACACTTGGGACATGGCAGCGATGGATCCGGTGGGGGCGCTGCGCCGGATCGCCTATTACAAAGACCGGGCCCGGGAGGACCCGCACCGGGTGATGGCCTATCGCAATGCGGCCGACGTCGTCGAGGCCCTCGACGACGGGCAGCGGGAGCATTACGGCAGCACCGATACCTGGCAGTCGTTGCCGGGGATCGGTCCGAAAACCGCTGCGGTCATCGCGCAGGCCTGGGCGGGCCGCGAGCCCGATGTGCTGGTCGAGTTGCGCGCGGCGGCCGCAGACCTCGGCGGCGGTTCGATGCGAGCCGCCCTGCGCGGCGACCTGCACGTGCATTCGAACTGGTCGGACGGGTCGGCGCCGGTCGAGGAGATGATGGCGACGGCCAGGGAACTCGGCCATGAGTATTGCGCGGTGACCGACCACTCGCCGCGGTTGAAAGTCGCCAACGGTCTGTCCGCCGACCGATTGCGCCGTCAGCTCGACCTCATCGACCGATTGCGCGAGCGTTTCGCGCCCATGCGGATACTCTCCGGCATCGAGGTGGACATCCTCGACGACGGGGCGCTGGACCAAGAGGCGGAACTCCTTGATCGCCTCGACATCGTGGTGGCCAGCGTGCACTCCAAACTGTCGATGGAACCCGGGGCGATGACCCGCCGGATGGTGCGCGCGGTTGCCCATCCGCGCGTTTCCGTGCTCGGGCACTGCACCGGCCGGCTCGTGGGTGGTGGCCGGGGTCTGCGGCCCGAATCGACGTTCGATGCCGAAAAGGTATTCAGCGCATGCCGCGACAACGGCGTCGCCGTGGAGATCAACTCGCGGCTGGAGCGCCGCGATCCGCCCGCGCGACTGATCCGGCTGGCCCTCGACGTCGGATGCCGATTCGCGATCGACACCGACGCGCACGCACCGGGCCAGCTGGACTTCCTCGGTTATGGGGCACAGCGCGCCCTCGACAGCGACGTTCCCATCGAACGCGTGATCAACACCTGGCCGGTGGAGCGATTGCTGGAATGGGCACAGTTAGCGAAGCCATAGCGGCCTGACCGGCGGCCAGGGCCCAATTGCAGGCTCACGGCGATTCCGGCAGTAGCGGTACCTCGACTCCAGGCTCGCGGCCGACCAAGACCCCGCGCGTGAGCGCGGAGTTTCCGAATCGGCGTCGCACCCGGTCCACGGCAGCGTCCAGCGGCGCCGGGTCGGGCTGCCCGCCGAAGGGCAGTTCCAGTTGTTGCCCGCCGGTGGGGTCGATGTTGGATACGGCGAATCCCACCAGCGTCAGCCCCCGCTCGGCGATCAGCGGGGCTGCCCCGGACACCAGCTCGCGCGCCGCAGCGAGGATCGCTCCCGTCGACGCGGTGGCCGCCGGCAGGGTGTGTGAGCGGGTGGCACGGTCGAAGTCGTCGAATCGCATTCGCAATACCACGGTGCGTCCCGTCCGCTGTGTGCTGCGCATCCGCCGGGTTATCCGGTCGACGAGTTCGACGACGACCGCATCGATCTCGGCCGTCGACCGCGGACGTCTGCCGCCCCCGAGCGCACTTTGCGCGCCCACTGAGCGCTGGCGTACTCCGGTCGACACGCGGCGGCGGTCGATGTTGCGGGAAAGGCAATAGAGCTGACGGCCCATGGCGCCCCCTGCCATCGACGCGAGAACGGACTCGGGGAGTTCGGCGACCTGCGCCACCGTATCGATCCCGTGGCTGTGCAACTTCTCGGCGGTCTTGACGCCGATGCCCCACAGCCTCCGCACCGGAAGCGGATGCAAGAACGCCAACTCGTTGCTCGGCTGGATCGCCAGCAGACCATCGGGCTTGCCCTCCTGGCTGGCCACTTTCGCCAGGAACTTGGTGCGGGCGATGCCCACGGTGATGGGCAGGCCCACCTCGGCGCGCACGCGTCTTCGCAACCGCGCGCCGATGGCTTCGGGTTCACCGGCCGTTCGCCGCAGGCCGGCCACATCCAGGAATGCCTCATCGACCGAGATCGGCTCGACCAGCGGGGTGGTATCGCGAAAGATCGCGAAGACCGCCTCGCTGGCCCGCGAATATGCCTGCATCCGGGGCGGGACGACGACAGCATGCGGGCACAGGTTCAGGGCCAGCCGGCCGCCCATCGCGGTGTGCACGCCATAGGCCTTGGCCTCGTAGCTGGCGGCAAGGACCACGCCACCGCCGACGATGACGGGGCGGCCACGCAGTGTGGGGTCGTCGCGCTGCTCGACCGAGGCGTAGAAGGAATCCAGATCGGCGTGCATGATGGAAGCACCGGACACGAACATATGTTCGCACTGGAGGGTGACAAGCTACGGGGCCTGACCGTAGATCGCCGTGACCCAGACGTGGGCGAGGGCATCCAAGGCCGTGTCCTCGGGCAGGCCGGGCGGATCCCCGGCGAATGAGGCCACCATCACACGCTCGTTCATCAGGGTCAGCGTCGCAGAGAGGTGCTCGGCCGGGATGGTATCCGGCGCCGCGCCCCGAGTGCGTTCGGCCTCGATGAGCAGCGCGACGTCAGCGACCCACTTCGCGGAGAACTTTGACCAGACCTCGCGGAACTCGGGGTTCGTCGCCGTGGCCGCGAGGCCGGCCAGCGTGACGGCTCGATGGGCTCGGAACGAGGCAAAGAATGCGTAGATGCCGTTGCGCCAGGAGCGGGCCGGGTCGTCGGTCGGCTCTTGCCCGGGCCGTCGCACCGTGGCATCCGCCTCGGTGAGGACGCGTTCAAACAGCGTGAGCAGGACGGCGTCCTTGGACGGGAAGTAGAAGTAGAACGTGGGCCGCGACAGCCCGGCACCTTTGGCCAGGTCGTCAACGGCGATATCGGCGAAGTTCCGCTCCTGCAACAACCGCTCGGCCGTTGCGAGAATAGCCTGTTCGCGGTCATCGCCCGACGGTCGCGCGGACCGTCTGCCGCGCGGGTTACGTACCGGGGTGGGTCTCGCCACCCCGTCAGATTACACGGTGTCGAATTTATAGACATCCCGTTGACGAGGTCGACAGTGCGTTGATAACGTTTGACATATGAGCGAATTTGTCGACGTTGTCATCGTTGGGGCCGGTATCTCCGGCATCAGTGCCGCCTGGCATCTGCAGAAACGTTCACAGCGGAAGAACTATGTGATCCTGGAGGCCCGGGACAACCTCGGCGGCACCTGGGATCTGTTCAAATATCCCGGCATCCGCTCCGACTCTGATATGTACACGCTCGGATTCCGGTTCAAGCCGTGGCCGTCTGATCAGGCGATTGTCGATGGGCCTTCGATTCTCGGCTACCTCAAGGAAGCGGCCGCCGAAAACGGCATCGACAAGCACATCCGGTTCGGCCACGAGGTGGTAGCGGCCAACTGGTCGGACGCCGACGGCCGCTGGGAGTTGACCGTTCGCCGTGATGGTGAGGACCGGACGATCACCTGTGGGTTCCTCATCGCGTGTAGCGGCTATTACAACTACGACGAGGGGTACACCCCCGAATTCGCCGGCCGCGAGGACTTCCGGGGGACCATCGTGCACCCCCAGCATTGGCCCGAGGATCTCGACTACCAAGCTAAGAAGATCGTGGTGATCGGCAGCGGCGCAACGGCGGTAACGTTGATTCCGGCGCTGATCGACGCCGGCTCGGGGCACGTGACCATGTTGCAGCGCTCGCCCACCTATATCGGCGCACTACCCGACAAGGATGCGTTCGCGGCGGCCGTCAACAAGCGGCTGCCCGCCAAGGCGGCCTACGCTGCGACGCGCTGGAAGGCCATCGCTTTCGCCACCGCGCAGTATCAACTCGCCCGCCGCTTCCCCGATGTCTTCAAGAAGGCGCTGCGGCGGATGGGCGAACGACGGCTGCCCGAGGGCTATGACTTCGACAGGCACTTCACCCCGAGCTACCAGCCCTGGGACCAACGGGTCTGTTTGGCGCCCAACGGCGATTTCTTCAAAGCGATTCGCCGCGGGAACGCCGAGGTCGTCACCGACACCATCGAGCGGTTCACCGAAAAGGGCATCCTGCTGAGCTCCGGTGAGGAACTACACGCGGACATCATCGTCACCGCGACGGGCCTCAACATGCGTCTGTTCGGCGGCGCCGCCATGCGGCGCAACGGGGACGAGGTGCAGCTCAAGGACACGATGGCCTACAAAGGCATGATGTTGACCGGGCTGCCCAACATGGTCTTCACCGTCGGCTACACCAACGCGTCCTGGACTCTCAAGGCCGACCTGGTATCCGAGTTCGTCTGCCGCCTCCTCAACTTCATGGATTCCCACGGCTACGACACCGTCGTTGCGCGCCATCCAGGCAATTCGGTGAAAGAGCGCCCGCTCATGGATTTCACGCCCGGGTATGTCCTGCGCTCACTCGACGGCCTGCCGAAGGCGGGAGACCGTGCCCCGTGGCGGCTGCGGCAGAACTACTTCTTGGACGTGCGCACCATCCGGCAAAGCAAGGTCGATGACGGCGCGCTGCAGTTCGGCAAGCACGACGCGCGGGTGCCGGCCTCAGTCTGATGCGCCGGTGACGACGATGCCGTCGTCGTCGCTGTAGGCGATCTCACCCGGGACGAACGAGACGCCGCCGAACGTCACGACGACGTCGCGCTGGCCGGCGCCGTTCTTGGTGCTCTTGCGCGGGTTGGTGCCCAGAGCTTTGATGCCGATGTCGAGGGTGCGCAACGTCGACGCATCGCGTACCGCGCCGTTGACGATCAAACCGGACCATCCGTTGGAGCGCCCCAACTCGGCGATAACGTCGCCGACGAGGGCAGTGTGCAGCGAGGCGTCGCCGTCTACCACCAGGACGCCGCCCTGGCCGGGTTCGGAGAGTACCGATTTGAGCAGGGCGTTGTCCTGGAAGCACTGCACGGTGCTGATCGTGCCCGCAAACGTCCTGCGGCCGCCGAACTGGCGAAGCTGTAGGTCACAGCTGCGCACGTCGGCTCCGATTTCATCGACGAGATCCGCCGTGGGCCGCGGCGCCA
This sequence comes from uncultured Mycobacterium sp., assembly GCA_964511995.1. GTDB lineage: Bacteria > Actinomycetota > Actinomycetes > Mycobacteriales > Mycobacteriaceae > Mycobacterium. The sequence continues at coordinate 19,947 of CAZEHT010000053.1, read as the reverse complement.
CTGTCAACGCGAATCCGGCACGGTCAGTCGTCGCCCAGGCCCCGGCGCAGCTGGCGTATGAACACGATAGCCAGGAGGGTGAGGGCGATCGCGATCGTCATCGGCAGGGAGCGGCGCCCGCGATCGGGGACTGGTATCAGGCTGGCGGGTGCGACGGTGTCTTTGGCTCGGTCGATCGTGGATTTCGCTTGTGCCGCGGCCTCTCTTGCGCCGTCGGTGATCGGCACCGAGCCGTTGCGGGCGACGGGCGTGATCGTCACGGGTGCCTCTTCTACCTCGGCCGGGGCTTTTTTGGCCGGGGTCTTCTTGGCCGGTGTTTTGGCTGCTGTCTTTTTGGCGGGCACCTTTTTGGCGGCGGCCTTCTTCACGGGTGCCTTCTTCGCGGCGGCTTTCTTGGCGGGTGCTTTCTTGGCGGCGCTGTTGGCCGGCGGGACAGCTGGAGGAGGGGGCTGGTCAGGAAGATGATCCTGCTCGTCGGCCATAGGAAGCTGCTCCTCTTGCGTCGGGTTCCGGAGAGAGTCGTCGACGGGTCAGGCGATTGGGCCTGGCCCGCGTTGCCCTTGGGCAGATGCTAGCCCCTCGCCTTGTGCGCATGGCACGGTCGCCGCAGAGCAGGCAGCTTCGATGGGGCATCATCGGCCCCGGACAGCAAAAAGGGCACCGCTGACAATCAACGCGGCGGCACCGGCGACGAACGGCCACACCGGTAAACCGCCGCTTTCGGACGGCAGTGGCGCCGAGGAGGACGTGCGCTCCGCAACCTGTGTCCCGCGCTGTGTCAACGTGAACGACCACGAACCAGACACCGGATGCCCGTCGGCGGAAGTGACCCTGTAGTTGACGGTGTAGCGACCCGCCGGCCCCAACGGAGATACTCCGACGCTCAGCACGGCACCCTGCACCGCCGGCTCACCACTAGACCAGATATTGCCATCGGGTCCCACCACCGTCATGGCCGCGAACGCGGACTGCAGCGTTTCGTTGAAGGTGGCGCTGACCCGTTCGGGACCGGTTGCCAGCGAGGCGTTCTGGGCTGGGTCGGTCGCGACTGGGAACGTATGCGCCAAGGCGATGCCGCACGCCGCCACCGTGACGACGCTCGCCAGTAGCAGTGCGGCAAACGACAGGCGCGCTGATGTCACCTGCGCCACCGCGCCACGCCGAGGGTGACAGCCAGCGCCGCCAACAGCAGTGCGACGCCGCCCAGCGCCCTGGCCGCACTGTCAGGCCCCGAGCTGAGCGGGGCGGCGTCTTCCGCTGAGGGTTGCGGTTCGTTCGATATCGCCGTTGCCGGCGCTGGCGATGCCGCCGGTGCTGGCGGGTCGGCCGGGCTTTCCGGTGCGCCGCTGTGCAGGGGATGGTGCTCGCTGTCGTGGTGGCTTCCGCTACTTGCGCCGAGAGTCAACGAGGGTGCCGGCCGTTCGGGCTCACCGCCGCCGGCCAGGGGTGGCTGATCCCAATTCACCACCGTGCCGTCGGCATATGTCTGCGTGGCGGGGAAAGTAGCCGTCGCGGCCTCAGGAAGCTTGACGCGAATGACGAACAAGCCGAACTGGTCGGCCCCGATGCCATTGCCGGGTTGTGCCGACCAGGTGACCGATCGAACGGTCCCGGTCCGGCGGTCTTGATCGAGTTTCACCGTCCAACCCGGCATGACGGCAGTGGACACCGATGTCAAATCCGGCAGAGCCACGGTGAAGGCGGTTGTCGGCGAGCCGGTTCCGGACTCGTTGGGCACCCGGAAAGTGAGGGTCGCCGATTCACCCTGGACAGGGTCGTCGGCGTCCACGTGCACATGCGCCGATGCGGGCACAGTGGCGAGGATCGCGCCGGCAGCGAACAGAGCGGCTGCGGTCGCGGAGACGACGGCCCGTTTCATTCGAGTGATGGCGACCATGACGTGGGTCTACTCGCTTCTGTCGCAGGATTCGGAGATGCATCTTGCTCCGCGGGCGCGTGGCACCGCGCTTTGTCAGCTTGGCTCCCCGACGCCGGCAGGTAGCGGGGACACGTGGTGAAAACTAGTGGATACCAAGGCGCGCCATGATGTCGGCATCGATGCCGTCGAGTTGCTCTGCGATTGCCGACTGCGCGACACCCCGCCTGCTGGCAGGCATGTGTTCGGCTGCGGTGATCGCCGTCGCCAGGTCCTTGAGCCGGACGGTCGTGGCCGAGACGAACTGGGCGGTTTCGGAGTCCTTTGGATTCTTCTCAGCGACGGCTCGCAGCGAGCGTTCCGCTCCGGCGATCCGTGCAGACAACTCGCCAGCTTGGCCGCTGAACTGCCCGACCTTATTCAGCGGAACGCCAAGTTTGTCGGCTCGGCGCTCATCGAGCAAACCGCGAACCGTTATCGACGCCCGGTAGGTCAACGGCACCAGAATCGGGGCAAGGATACGACTGACCGTGAGTGCCCTGCGAACACGCGTCGGCGAGAGCAGTGTTCCTTCTCGGGCCGCTTTAAGCTGCGTCTGGGCCACCTTGACGGCGGCGCGGTCGGACTCGCGCTGGGCCTTGATTTGCGCCCGAAGTGCCTTGACCTGTGAACGCTCTTGAGCGGCGATCCGCTTGCGATCGGTCTTGGCTTGGAGCCTGGCCTCCAACTTCGCTTTCGCCTTGAGGGCTTTCGCTTCGGCGCGGCGCGCAGCGCGACTCTTACGCTTAAACAGGCCCATCCCGCTGCCTCCAGTGACGGTCTCTACTCCGAGTGTCGCGCGGTCTGCCGCGAACGCTGCGCCAACCCTATCGCCTGTTGCAACGGTGAAGTTGCCGATCGGAGGGTATGCGAGAATAGAGCGGTATCCAGCGCACAGGGTGGCGTGTTGCTGCCGGACGCGGGCACACAACGGATAGGCAACCAGTGAACAGGGCGCGCGCGCGGACGATGGCGATCACGGGTGTGGCCGCTTGCGGTTTGCTGGCGGGCGGCGTGAATGGGGTCGATCTGGCGTGGGCAGGTGACGGCGAATCCGGCGGCAGTGTAGGGCGGGACGCCGGTTCCGGTGCAAGCGCCGCCTCACGCAGCGGTTCACCGTCGGGCTCGGATTCGGGTTCGACCAGAGCCGACACCGTCGGTGTAAATGCTCTCAAGAACGGCGATCGCCCACATCGGGGCAACGAGGATCGCAAGGATCGAAACGGGCCAGAAAAGAAACGTGATGGCCTCGGTGACGGTAAGCCCGGTGAGGGTGGACCGGGTGGCGGTAAACCCGGTGAGGGTAAGCCCGGTAACGGTAAGCCCGGTGACGGCAGACCGGGTGAGGGCGGACCCGGTGAGGGCACACCTGGTGACGGTAAGCCCGGTGAGGGCAGACCAGGTGACG
>CAZEHT010000053.1:0-16524 GCA_964511995.1 uncultured Mycobacterium sp. | reverse complement strand
CCCGGTGAGGGCACACCTGGTGACGGTAAGCCCGGTGAGGGCAGACCAGGTGACGGTAAGCCCGGTGAGGGCAGACCAGGTGACGGTAAGTCCGGTGACGGTAAGCCAGGTGACGGTAGACCCGGCAACGGTAAGCCAGGTGACGGTAGACCCGGCAACGGTAAGCCCGGTGAGGGTAGACCCGGCAACGGTAAGCCCGGTGAGGGTAAGCCCGGCAACGGTAAGCCCGGTGAGGGCACACCCGGTGAGGGCGGACCCGGTGAGGGCACACCCGGTGACGGAACGCCGGGCGGCGAGAATCCGGATGGGCAGAACCCGGGCGGTGAGAAACCTGGTGACGGTAAACCCGGCAGCGAGAATCCGGGCGGGGAAAACCCGGACGGCCCGGGTGGGGAAAACCCCGGCGGGGAAAATCCGGGTGGCGAAAACCCCGGCAGCGAAAATCCGGGTGGCGAAAACCCCGAACCCGGTAAACCCGATCCCGAAAACCCGGCGATGTCGTGGCTGATCTGGTGGCTCAATCAGAACAGCGGGGGTTCCGGAGGCGGTGGCGGTAGCGGACTCGGCGCCGTCCTGCCGACCACGCCTGTGGCCCCGGTGTTCCCGGTGAGCGTCGTCGCGATCCCGGCGGTATCTGCGGTGTCTGCTTTCAGTGACCAGGGTGAGGAGGGCGGCGGATCGGGCGGAGCACAGACTTTGGTTTCCGTGCCAGACGGCCTGGGTGCACCGCCCCGCCCCGCGCTTTCCGCTGCGTCGTCTGGGCGAGAGCGCAATGCGGCCGACGTGTTGATCATTCCCGCAGCTATTGCTGAGCCGGTACCGCCTGTGATACCGCCGACAGGGCGATCATTCCCCGTTTCCGCCGGCTCGCCGGCTGGTCCTGAACCGCAGACACGCGAATACGCGTTGCCGCTGGGATTCCGGATGGGCTATCCCGACTACCTGCGTTCGGCGACGATGAACAAGGTCGCAAGCATCGCGCTGTCCGGCTTGGTCGGTCTTGCCGGATTCACCGCGCTTGGCGGCCTCATCGGCTATCGCCAGGCCAGGGCCGGCCTCGCCGTGCGGGCCGCGGGCACTGAACGGTTCTTGAAGAGATGAAGCATCCGAGGAGCGTGACGTGTCAGCAAGCCGGAGAGTGACCAAGGCCGTGGCCGATGTGCTGGACCTCGCGCCACGCAAGGGCGAACTCAGTATCGCGCGCCTGGTCAAGGCAGTCGGCGAGCACCGAGGCCGGCCGATCACCATCCGGATGTCCGAGCTGCCGTCAGGCGTATGCGGCCAGTGGCGGCAATACGCCGACAACGACGTCTTTCTCATTCAGCAGGGCCTGCCGACGTGGGAACGCACGCTGGCGCACGAACTTGGCCATCTCGTTCTCGATCATGGTGGTATTCCGGTGGTCGAGGCGGCACGCAACACCGCCACGTTGGCCAGCGATGATCTCATCCGGTACATGCTCAACCAGCGGACGGGATGCATGGGGCCGAGTGGGCTCGAAGCCGAGCAAGAGGCCGAGGACTTCGCGGCACTGCTGATCTATCGGCTGGGCAGAATGCCCTCCGATCGATCCTCGATTGTGCAGGTCAGACTCGGGGAGGCGTTTGGTTGACCGTCTGGGTGATTGCAGGCCTGCTCGGCCTGGCTACGGGGGTACGCATCGGATGGGCACTGGTCAATAAGCAATCTCTGGTCAGCTCCGCGATGGTGCTCGCACTCGGCAGCCTGGGATTGGTAGCGGCGCTGAACTGGGAACCCCTGGCGCTGCTGCTGGACACCCTGCTCCGCTGGCCCAACATCTCGGTGGGATTAAGTCAGATCGCGCTCATCGGGAGCGCGGCGGGCAGCTTCGTCATGATCACCGGTGTCGCCTCCGAACGAAGTCCGATAGTGGTCCGGCGGATCGCGTTTGTGCAGTACGCCGTGGCGGCCTTCATCGCAGTGGTGACCGCCGGCATCTTTTTCGGCGCCGAGCAGCAACCCGTGATGTCGCCCCAGGAATACCTCGACCGAAATATGGGCGGGTCAGCAATGTCCCTGGTCTGGCTGGTGCCCCTGCTCTATGTGCTCCTGGCGCTGACTCTGGTGGCGTGGGTCGGCCTGCGCAACTCCAGCCGGAGCCGCCGAGGTAGGGCGCTGTTCCTCTTCACGGCAGGCACGGTGCTAATTCTGCTCGCGAGTGCGTTCTTCCTCATTCGCGCCGTCGGCAGTCAGCACCTGCTGGGCGTGGGCACGGCTGCGACGATGCTGGGTTGCGCGATGGCGATTGTGGGTGCCGGATCGCTTTTGCCGACGGTCGAGGACTGGTTCGGTGGACGCCACGAACTCAGAATCATCGAACCCCTGTTGAGGGAACTGCTGCGCCGTCACCCGGATATCGGTATCGGCGTGCGACCCCACGGGCCAGTGGCATTCCGGGTGGCGGAGAAGCTCTCGTTGATCTCCGACGCACTTTTCCTGGAGGCTGCTCGGGCTAACGAAGCCCGGACAACTGCGCGCTCGACTGCACCACCGCCATCGGGAACCGCGGTCGATGGCCGCCACCTCAACGTGGTCGACGATGTCGAACAGGAGGAGGCGATGCCCATCGCCCAAGCGACAGCCATCGCGGAGTGGATCTACGCCGGACGCGACGGCGACCCCGACGCAGGCTATGCACGATTTCCCGGTGTGGAGTCGCTGCATCAGCCCGACAGCTACTCCGACCGGGAATGGATCATCGAGATCGCACGCCAGTACCGAACCCTCGCGCGGTAGCGATTCTTAAGTCGCGAGGGTGGGCCGTCAGCTGTCGAGATGCTCGAGGCGGCGCAGCTCGTCGGCCTTGGTCACCAGATCCTGCTGGGACTCCGGGGACAAACCGACCGTGCGCGCGGCGATGCGGCGAACGCCTTCGTCGCGCATGCTGGCGAGCCACGTAAGTTCCTTGTCGAGCTTCTCGTAGTACTCGTCGTCAGTGAAGTACGCCGGCTTGATCCGGAAGAAGTTGGCAAGGGCCGCCATGGTCGCCGATGACGGGTTGGTGCGATTTCCTGAGCGCAGCTGCGACAGATAGGGCGCCGACATAGTGACACCCTCGGCCTTGAGCGCACCGATGACCTCCGCGGACGTATGGGGTCCGCGCCCCGGCGGGTATACCGTGTCGAACAGGCGGTTCAGCCGCGCGGCAAACGTAGTACTCATTCCTCTGACCTCCACACGCTGGACAACGATTCTCTTCGCTTACGCAATTTGCTGATCATCGTAGCGACTGTTCGGTCGAGAGCCAAGTGCAAACGCCGAGAGAGTTTGAAACGCACCTTCAGCCCTACCGGTTCGGTCGGCGTGTCCGCTTGCATAGTCGCAGTTCGCGCGGTACCGGAAGCGCGCCTCACGGTGAATTCGGAACCCTGTGGGTCTAATGATGTGATCGGGGTAACTCCGGCGTGGTCCACGCGGGTGGCGGGTAGGTATCCGCGGGCAACGATCACGATTGATGGGTCGGCCCGAAGGGCGGATTTGCTGCTAAGTTACGTGCCAGTAAGGCGTCAAACGGCGACTGATTAGCCCCGTTAACAATCGCTGCCGTGAGTCGATCGGTATCCGGAGCCAGACGTGCGGTGCCGCAGCCGCCTTACGATGGCTGCGGCCAATGCGACAACGGCGACCGAGACGGTGACGCCGAGCGCGACTCCGGGCTGGCCCAGCGCGCCGTCGAAAAGCATCCACAGCCCGAACAGAAGGAAGAGCAGGCTGGCCATCGCGTGCAGGAATCCCTCGGGCAGGCGACGATGCAGCAATCGGCCGACGGCGACCGCGACGGCGTCCGCGACCACCATTCCCGCGGTCGCACCGATCCACACACCCGCCCAGTGGTGATCGCTGGCCAGCGTCACCGTGGCCAGCATCGTCTTATCGCCCAACTCTGCGAGGACGAACGATGATATGACGGCAAGGAGGACGTAGCGAGGTTCGGCCACTGTCTGGATTTCGTCATCGTCCCCGTGGCGTTCGCGCCACGTCCAGAGCGCGAACAGCAGGAAGGCGATTGCGGCGGCAAACGCGATCGGGCGCTCAGGCAGGGTCATGCCGAGGAAGTGACCGATCGTCACGGACAGGCCGTGCACGATGAACGCCGCGATGCCCACTCCGGTGAGAACGACCCACCAGCGGTGACGCAACGCGTACGTCATGGTGATCAGTTGAGACTTGTCGCCGAGTTCGGCAAGGAACACGACCCCGAAACTGAGCAGACCTGCCGCAAGCATGGCGACCTCTCGACGCGTTGCCGACGCCCGCGAGAACGCCGATCACCGGTCGAAGGTCTCACCCACCGAAGTCACTCGGTCCGCCGGCCGGGCTTGCGCCAGTATGTCGACACGACGATTGGGGGCTACTCCCCTTCGCTGATCCGATAAATGTACCGCTGCGACGCTCGAGCGGCCACCACAGTGGATCAGGCCGCGAGCAGCATCGCCAGAATGGCGGTATCGGGATGACTGATCGGATCGACGCCGACACGGCTCACCATCGACGTGATGGTGCCGTCGGACTCCGCTTCCACCCACGCCGCTCGGTGTTCGAGGCCCAAGTGCGGTAGGCCCGGTAACAGCACACAGCCGGAAGCGGCGCCCGCGCACTCCGGCAACGTTGGCATGGTCTCTGACGGCGGGTGCAGCATCATCAGGGCGGGGGGCTGCCGATCGGCAAAACGTCCGGGGCGGACGGCGGATTCGCCAACCACGGTTCCCTCGGCCAGAACCAGCCCGACAGTGCCGGGTTCAGGCGCCTCAGGCAGTTCCTCTCGCACGCCGAAAATCGTCGTGGTGGAAAGCAGGCCGGGCAGGGACGCGACCCGCACCGCCGCCATGAGCAGCTGCGCCCACTCTTTCGTGGAGTCGGGCCAGCGACCCGACACCACGAAACCCTTGAGGGCACCACGGGAGTGAAAAGGAGCGAGCCCGATAGCTCGTCCGGGGCCAGTGTCCATATGCCCTCCGCGACTTGGTCGGATCAGTGTTTGCCAGGACGACACGGCTGCGGGTCGGTTATCCGATCAGGATGAGGTACAACCGCGCTGGCACGCAAGAGGACGCGACTGCTAACCGCGATCCGCAGCCGATCAGCGCAGATGGGGCGCCGCGCAATGGCGCGGCGCCCCATCTGCGAAGACCCTCGGGACTCAGCCGAAAATCAGCCCGTTCGTCTTCGAGATCGCCGCGGCGTAGCGATTCTGCACGTCCGGCCAGTTGACCACGTTCCAGAAGGCTTTGACGTAGTCCGCCTTGACGTTCTTGTACTGCAGGTAGAACGCGTGTTCCCACATGTCGACCTGGAGGAGCGGGATGATCCCCAGCGGCACGTTGGCCTGCTGGTCGTAAAGCTGGAAGGTCAACAGCTTGTCGCCGAGGCTGTCGTAGCCGAAGACCGCCCACCCCGAACCCTGCAGGCCGTTGGCGGCAGCGGTGAACTGTGCGCGGAACTTGTCGAACGATCCGAACGCGTCGTCGATAGCCGCGGCCAAGTCGCCGGTCGGCTTGTCGCCACCGTCGGGGGAGAGGTTCTTCCACCAGATGCTGTGATTGACATGGCCGCCCAGGTGGAACGCGAGGTTCTTTTCGTTGAGGAAGATCGCCCCGTGGTCGTCGTTGGAACGCGCCTCCTCCAGCTTCGCCAACGCATCGTTGGCCCCCTTGACGTAAGCCGCGTGGTGCTTGCTGTGGTGGAGCTCGTTGATCTGACCGGAGATGTGCGGTTCAAGGGCTCCGTAGTCCCAGTCCAAGGCAGGCAGGGTGTATTCAGCCACCGAAATTCCTTTCTGGCGTTGCTGTTCAGTTGTCCGTCAGCGCGATATCGGCCGCATTTCGCGGCCACCGTAAACCTTGCTCCATGTCTACCCGCAAGGCAAGGATGTCAATCGGCCGCGGGGGCGCCGCGTGGATCGGGAATGCCGGCAATTCAGAACAGGATGACCGCCGCCAGCGCGCTCAGCAAGACTACGGCGATGACACCGGCACGAAGAAACGCCAGCAGGTAGGAACGGCTGCACAGCGAGGGAGTGGAGCGCCAGGGCACGGCCGGGCTGCCGTCGGGCACTTCCGTCGCCTCCATCGCGGGCTCCTGACTTCGTACGCGGTACTTCCTGACGCTACAACCTGGCGCCCCGGGCAGCTGCGCCCTCCAGAACTCGTGCCGCGATTTTAGCGGTTTTGTAGCCACAGGAACATCCCAGGCACACGGGGGTAAACGCGGACGGCCGACCGAGGTGCGGGCGTGACGCCGCGCCTTCGCTGGATGCGATCGGGGTGTGTTGACGGCATATCTACAGGACACCTTCACGATGTACACAGTCACACGGCTGGTCCGGCCAAACTGCGGTTTCGGTTCGCCGTTGTTCGCAGGCTCTGTGGATAGAGCTGTGGAAACTGTGGATAGCCGGACTTTGCTACTTCCTGTACTCGCGAGTAGCTTCTGGGTTTACTCACCGGCTTGCCGACCGTGGGGCCCACCGAATGGCTCGCCGAGTAACTGACGAGACACCTCCAAGTCGCCTGCTGGACCACTCACTCGCACCCGCGGTGTCAGGATGGACCTATGGACGGTTCTGAGGTGCCGCAAGTGCCGGTGTCGCAACTACCCGCGGACTTCGGGGATACAGCGGTGCTGCTCGATGTCCGCGAGGACGACGAATGGGCGCGCGGACACGTTCCGGGCGCACAACACATGCCGATGGCCGAGGTCCCCGCACGGATGGGCGAGATCGACCCGGAGAAGGATCTCTATGTCATCTGCCATACGGGCGGCCGTTCGCATCGGGTGGCGCTGTATCTGGAGCGCAACGGCTACGAGCCCGTCCACGTCGACGGCGGGATGGTGGCCTGGCAGCATCTGGGTCGCCCGGTGATCACCGACGACGGCGCGCCGGGCGCCGTCTGAACCGAGCTGGCTAGGCTAATGCGGTGATCCAGGTCTGCTCGGGGTGCGGCACGCGGTGGAACGTGCGCGACAAACAGCGCGCGTGGTGCCCCCGATGCCAGGGCGCGCTCCTGGCGCCTTCCGCGGACACGGCGCAGGCTCCTCCGAGCGCTCCGAATACGGCCGGCACGGCGCCGCGAATTAGCCCGCACCTGCCCGCAGGCTACCGCTGGATCGCGATGCGACCAGGCATCCCCCCATCTCGACCCGGCCGCCGTCGGCCGCTTTCGCCGACTCCGCGCTATCCGGCCAACCCGGGTTGGACTTTGGGCGACCCGCAGGTAGGTGCCGACCCCGAGCGCAGTCCCACCTCGGTGGCCGGCGCCGCGGCGCGGGTCGGGCTCGCATTGAAGGTCACCCGGGTGGTGTTGGCGGTTGCCGCGGTTGCCCATGTGTTGCGCTACATCTTGTTGATCTTCAATAGGGACATCCTGTTGCGGCCCGTGATCGCCGATGCCGCGGTCTGGTTTGGCGTGGCGGCTAGCGTCGCAGCACTCGCGGCTGTCATCGGGTGCGCCATCGTGCTGACCCGATGGCTCATTGCTCGTCGTGCTGCTGTGTTCGCCCACCTTCGGCAAGATGACCCGCGTTCGGCGAGCGCGCTGTGGGCAGGCTGTCTGGTTCCGGTGGTCAACCTCGTGTGGGCTCCGGTGTTCGTGGTCGAGACGGCAACCGCCGAAGGCATCGACTCTCGGCTGCGCAAACCCATCACAGTGTGGTGGGTGCTATGGGTGCTCAGCACGGCGGTGGCAGCGTTCGCTATCGCCACCAGCTTCACCACGGATGCACAGGGCATCGCCGACAACACCGTCGCCGCCACGATCGCGTATGGGTTGGCACTGGTCGTGGTCGTGGCGTTGGGTCGGGTCCATGAGGGGTTCGTGCGCAAGCCCGTCGACCGCCCCGCGATCCGGTGGGTGGTCGTCGGATCCACCGCCGGAGCGGATACGCCGTCGGGTGAACCGGCCGATGAAACGGCAGACCGGCAGCCGGCGGCGTGAGGCGATGAAGCCGCTCGGGGATACGCGGGGTGGGCATCCCTTCGTTGTGGCGCACCGGGGAGCGTCGTCCTCGCTTCCCGAACACACCTTGGCGGCCTATGAGCTGGCGCTGAGAGAAGGTGCGGACGGTGTCGAATGCGACGTGCGGTTGACCAGTGACGGGCATCTGGTGTGCGTGCACGACCGTCGCATCGACCGGACGTCCACCGGCACCGGGTTGGTCAGTGACATGACCCTGGCCCAGCTGCGTCAGTTCGACTACGGCGCGTGGCACAGCAGCCGAACTGGCGGTGGAGGCAGCGCCGGTTTGCTCACTCTCGATGACCTGGTGAGGCTGGTTCTCGACTGGCACCGGCCGGTGAAGCTGTTCATCGAGACCAAGCACCCCGTGCGGTACGGCTCACTCGTGGAGACCAAGGTCATGGAGTTGCTGCGCCGTTACGGCATCGCCGCCCCGGCTTCCGCCGACCGGGCTCGGGCCGTGGTCATGTCCTTCTCGGCGGCGGCAGTGTGGCGGGTGCGGCGTTCCGCCCCGCTGTTGCCCACGGTGTTGCTCGGCGAGACGGCGCGATTTCTGGGCGGCGGCGCGGCGATGACCGTTGGCGCGACCGCGGTCGGGCCGTCTATTCATACGTTGCGTGAGCACCCCGATCTGGTCGATCGATCCGCGGCCCAGGGTCGGGCCCTGTACTGCTGGACTGTCGATCACTTCGAGGACGTGGGGTTGTGCCGGGACCTCGGCGTGGCGTGGATCGCCACCAATCATCCGGGACGAACCAGGGCGTGGCTAGACGGCGATCCGGATCGGGGTGACCCGTTCGGCTGAGCGGGTCACCGCTGGGCGTTCGCCTCCGGCAACCGGGGGAGCGAGGGCAGGCCGCTGCCGGGTCAGTGGCCGCGTGGTGGCGTCGAATGCCGTCACGGCTGGGAATCGAGTGCGGCCTGCGGCACCGGTTGGTCATTGGCGACTGCGGCGAAGAGCTCCGCTGCCGATTCGTGATCCCAGACCACCACGTCTCCCGAGTCGTTCGACGCAAACTCTTCGATCGGGACCGTCAGGGTGGTGACGTTCGAACGCAGTGCCCATCCGAGCCGGGCGATGTCCCAGATATGGTCTCCGCGATCGAGCTCGACTGCGGCGGTCGCAGCGCGGGGCACCGAATACCAGCGCCACGGGTTGGCCCACACGGTCGGGCTCGTCACCCGCGCGAGCACGGCAGCCATGAACGCACGCTGGTTGACCATTCGGTCGAGGTCCGCACGCGGCGTCGCTCGCGTGCGGACGAATCCTAGGGCGGTCGTGCCGTCCAGAAGGTGGCATCCGGTGGGCAGTGCGAGGCCGGCGAGCGGGTCGTCGATGGGTTCGGTGATGCACACCTCGACGCCGCCCAGCGCACCGACGAGTGCGGCGAATCCGCCGAAACCGACTTCTGCGTAGTGGTCCAGGCGCAGTCCTGTGGCCTGTTCGACCGTCTGCGCCAAGAGAGAGGGGCCTCCGATCGCGAACGCCGCGTTGATCTTGTCGTTGCCGTAGCCGGGTATCGGCACGTAAGAGTCGCGGGGGATCGACACCATGGTGGTGGGCGTACTCGATCCGATCTCCGGAACGTGCACCATCAGGATGGTGTCGGTGCGTCCGTTGCCGAGGTCACCTCCGGTGGTGAGGTCTGCCTGCTGGCCTTCGGTGAGGTCCGCGCGACTGTCCGACCCGACCAGAAGCCATGTGGTTCCGCGGCCTGGCGTGGGGCGTTCCGGGTAGTCGGCCAGCGCGTCGATTCGATGCAGAGAATGCTCCGACCACACTGTGGCGGACAGGGCGGCCGTTGCAACGAGCATCAGTATTGCCGCGATGATCCTGCCGATGTGCGGTCGGCGGCGCCTGCGGTCGGCGTTGGCCGCCTTTGGCTCCGAGGGCAGGCTGGGCGTGGCCGGCTGCGGTGTCACGGGCGATGTGGGAGGCTGCCGCGCGGGCGGCCTACGGGTGCGGTAATCCGGTGCCCGGCGCCGGGGCGGACCCGGCCGGGGCGCGGGCCGTGGCGTCGGCGGCGGGCTTTGCCGAGGCGGCGGAATCTTTCGGCGGATGGGAATGGTGGGGCGAGAAGACCCTGAAAGCCCGGAAGACCAGGAAGGCCCGTGAGTGCCAGGAAAGTCAGAAGACCGACGAGGCCCAGAAGCCCCAGAAACACCAGAAGGACCAGGGGGGCCAGGAGGGCCAGGAGGACCAGGAGGACCAGGAGGACGTAGTGGCCGGTCCGCGGGATCGCGCCGGATGAATTCCGGCGGCTCGGGAGGCGGCGGCGGCCGCCTACGACGCGGGTCGCGCGGAGGGACGCGCCAGTCGTCGCTCACCAGGACAACGTACGCGCGAAGGCTCGGTTTGTGGGCGACCGACGGGCTCAACTGAGCCAATCGAGCCGGTGTGCCAGCAGTGCGTATCCCACGAAGGCGACGGCGTCGATAAGACCGTGGGCGACGATCAGCGGCCAGAGCCTGCCGGTGCGGCGCCACACCAGACCGAATACGACGCCCATGGCCAGATTGCCGAGTCCGGCGCCGAACCCCTGGTACAGGTGGTATGCGCCGCGCAGCGCGCTTGACCATATGAGCGCCGGGGCGGAGCTCACCCGCAACTGGTCAAGCCGAGTCAGCAGATACCCGACGACGATGACTTCCTCGGCCCACCCGTTGGCGAACGACGCCATGAGCAGCACGGGTATCCGCCACCAGGTGTCCGTCAGTTCGGTGGGCACCACCGCCGCGCTCAGGCCAAGCGATCGGGCGACGAGGTAAAGGCCGAGGCCAGGGATGCCGATCACCGCGGCCAGGCCCAACCCGCCCAGGAGGTCCGGGCCTAGCCGGAATCGGCCCAGCCCGATGCGCGATGGCGTGAACCCTGAGCGCCACAGCAGGTAGAGGCCGAGCGCACCCCAGCCCAGGAGTTGTCCGACGAACGCCAGGTTGAGACCGAGATCGATGAGGTCGAAATAGGACCGGCGGGGATTGAGGGCGACTCGCTGGCCGGCCAGCCCTCGCAACACGAAGTCGATGAGCTGCAATGTCGCGGTTACCGCGCTCATGCCGAAGGTGACGGCCAGCACGATGGCCAGCTCGACCTTGATGGCGCGCCGGTCGATTGCGCGCAGCGGCGCGGGCGGCTCGGTCACCCCGCCACGGTAGCCAAACCCGGTTCATCAGAACCGGCGGGCACGCAGCCCGTTGACGAACGGGCACCCCATCAGCAGGCGGATGGCCTGGCTCAGCCCGTGCAAGTCGTCGACCGGGCGCATGAACGGAAGCCGCACGTCGTGATCGCCGTCGCTACCCTCCACCCGCAACCGCAAGCCGTAGCGGTCCAGGCCGAGGGGCCGCACCCGGCCCCGCCGCAGCCCAGCGGGCAGCCTGGAGGCCAATCGAGCGACGAGATCGTGGTGGTCCGCGTCGATGTGGCGAAGCCAGCAGGTCTCCATCTCGCAGAACGGGTCGGGCTTGGCCTCCAGCAGCGCGGCGACGCCGACCGACTCAGCGCCCGAGGCGTCGGCGACGACCACGGACTCGACTTCCAGGCGCACCAGGCGGTGTCCGTCGCCCACCCGCAGCAGCGCCGGATTGGGCTGTTCGGCGGCGATCAGGTCGACGACGTCGCGCAACTCCCACGGCGGTACGTCCTGCAACTGTCCGCGGATCCAGACGAGCGAACGAACCGGTTCACGCAACGGCAGCGGCGCGTAGTCGGTGAGTTCCAGCAGCGCCTGAACACCGTCGGCCCCGCCTGCGGTGAGACCGATAGCGGCCAGTTTGGCCTCCGGGACGGTGACCGCGAACGAACCATCGGCGAGCAGGTGGTGCATGCCGGTGATCAGGGGCTCGGCGTTCTCCAAGGCCAGGATGGCGCTGTCGGCACGCACGCAGGCGCTGCGGATGCGCTCCGCTGTCGTCGGTGCGGGAATCGCGGCCACGGGCATGAGCACAACCTTCATTATAGTTAGGTGAGGCTAACTTAACTTAAATGGGAGTGGCTTCGCAAGCCCTTCCCGATAGGGTTTGTAGGTGGTCCGCATCGCCTACCTCGGCCCAGAAGGCACGTTCTCGGAAGCGGCCCTGCTCAAGATGATGACCGCGGGGCTGGTACCCGGGGGGCCGGACGTGAGTTCCCTGCCCACCGACAGCACACCGGCTGCGCTCCACGCCGTTCGCGAGGGAAATGCGGACTACGCCTGCGTTCCCATCGAGAACTCGATCGACGGGTCCGTGCTGCCGACCCTGGACAGCATGGCCGGGGGGTCCGCGCTGCAGATCTTCGCCGAGCTCACACTCGACGTCGCGTTCAGCATCGTGGTCGCGCCGGGCACCGCCAGCCGCGACGTCCGGACGGTGGCCGCATTTCCCGTCGCGGCCGCACAGGTACGTCGCTGGCTTGCCGAGCACCTTCCCCATGCCAGGCTGGTGCCGGCGATATCCAACGCCGCCGCGTCGCGGGACGTAGCGGATGGCCGCGCCGATGCGGGGGTCAGCACGCCGCTGGCGGCACGCCGCTACGGGCTGGCCACACTCGGCGACGGAGTCGTCGACGAGCCCAACGCGAAGACCCGGTTCGTCCTCGTCGGCCGGCCGGCGCCGCCTCCCGCCCGTACGGGTGCTGATCGCACCTCGGTGGTGTTGAGAATGGACAACGTGCCGGGTGCGCTCGTCGCTGCCCTGTCGGAATTCGGTATTCGCGACATCGACCTGACCCGCATCGAGTCCCGGCCTACCCGGATGGAGCTCGGGACCTACCTATTCTTTCTCGACTGTGTGGGGCACATCGACGACGGTGCGGTGGCCGAGGCACTCCAGGCGCTGCACCGACGTTGTGCCGATGTGCGCTTCCTCGGATCGTGGCCGACCGGATCGGTCGTCGGTGCGCCTCCGCCCGTGCCCGACGAGTCCGCTGACTGGCTCGACGGTCTTCGCCGGGGTCGCCGATGAGCGGCCGGCTTGTGCTGGTTCGCCACGGGCAGTCACACGGCAACCTCGATAAGCGCCTGGACACCCGGCCACCGGGCGCGGAGCTGACGTCGCTGGGCCGAGAGCAGTCGCGGGCGTTCGCGCTCAGTAGCGCAGCGCCGCCGGCCCTTCTGGCGCACTCGGTGGCCATACGTGCGCGCCAAACCGCCGCGGAGATTGCCGCCGCCCGCGCCGTCGTGGCTCACCAGCTCGAGGGCCTGCACGAGGTGCAGGTCGGGGACCTGGAGAACCGCAGCGACACCGAGGCGGTGGACGAGTTCTACCGGATCTACCGACGCTGGCACGACGGAGACCTCGATCTCGCGTTGCCGGGCGGAGAGACGGGAGCCGAGGTGCTCGACCGGTATCTACCCGTCGTGAGCGATCTGCGGATGCGCTATCTGGACGATCACGATTGGGTGGGTGACATCGTCCTCGTCAGTCACGGGGCCGCCATCCGCCTGGTGGCCAAGACGCTGGCCGGTGTCGAGGCCCACTTCGCTTTCGAACACCACCTCGCCAACACGGAGTCGGTGGTGCTGGCCCCGGTCACCGACGGCCGGTGGAGCTGCGTGCACTGGGGTTCGGCGGGGCCGCCCTTCTATGCCCAGCCGGATGCGGAGGCCGACTCGGCGGACGACCCGATGGGCTGAGCGCAGCGGCATCCAATCGCGTCGCAATCGACGGCAAACTCGTGGAGGATGAGTCCCGGACCGGCGCAGCCGTCGTCGGTGCATTCGGCGCGATGCAGCAGATGATGGATGACGGTGCCGTGGCAGTGCTCCAGGCCCGCAGCGCAGGTGCGACAATCCACGTTCATTGGCTGTTCTTACCACCTCTTACCACCTCTTGCGCGACAACGTCGCGACGGCGCGCCCCGGCGGGGGGTGTGGGATGGTGTGCGCAGCGACATTCACCCCCAGCCGAGTTCGTCCAACCGAGCGTCGTCGATGCCGAAGTGGTGCGCCATCTCGTGGATGACGGTGATCGCCACCTCATCGACCACCTCCTGCTCGGAGTTGCACATCTCCAACAGCGCGTCCCGGTAGACCGTGATGATGTCCGGCAGACTTCCGGCGTAGGTGGTGTCGCGATCGGTGAGAGCCACGCCCTCGTAGAGTCCCAGCAGGCCGGGTTCGGCGGGATGACGGTTCTCCACCAGCACCACGACGTTGTCGATGGCGCCGGCCAGCTGGGGCGGAATCAGATCGAGTGCCTCGGACACCAGCTCGTCGAATCGGTGCGAGTTCATCCGCACGGGCATGGTCGTCAGGCCGGGGGTGGCGGGGGACCCGGCGGAGCGCCGAAGGCGGGGCCGGGCGGCGGCGAATCCATCGGGGGCGCGTCCGCGGGCGGTGGGCCCGGGGGAGCCGGGTTGAAGATGTCCGGCGGAGGTGGCGGAGGAGCCGGCTGGGGAGCGCCCGGCCCGGGTGCCGGCACGCCGGGCATGTGCTGGGTCTGCTGAGCCGGATCGGGCCGCGTCGACGGCGGCCTCGACGAACCACCCGACGAACTCGATCCGCTCCGGGACTGCTGGACCGGCGGGGAGGGATTGGTCAGTGAGGGCGGGAAGTCGAGCCGCTCAGCCGGAATGTCCGGGGGCGGCAGCGGCGGCTGGCCGTTGATAAGCAGAGGACCCTTGGCGTCGTTGAGCAGGGTCGCCCAGCCCCCGTTGCCGAGGGTGGCACCGACCCTGCAACTGACCTGGCGGCTCCCGGCCGACCAGCTCGGCAGCGAGACGGTGGTGTAAGTCAGCGTCAGCGTGGTCGTCCGCAGCTCCACCGGGTCCAGGTAGGCGTCGGTCATCCGCGTGCAGGAGTCCTTGATGAAGGCGTCCTGGTCTGCCTCGGCCGGCAGACCGTCCGGGAACTTCTCCGCGAGGTTGACGAGGCCGGTGACCTCCATGGCGTGCGGCGCGGCGCAATCGACCGGGATGTCGGTCTGCTGATTGGTCGTCGGGTCGATACCCAGGCAAGTCCCCGCCAGCCAGGCCTTGGACTGGTCGATGTCGGCCACTTTGCCCTTGAACGCCGCCTGTTGGTTGTCCGGACCGGGCAGCTGCACCCCGCAAAGCATGCGGCGCTCACCGAGATCGGTCCAGGCGTGATCGCCCGACCACAGCATGCTGACCGCGAATCGGCTGTCGGGATCGAACCTGGGACCCAGGTAACGCTGTACCGCGCTCTGGCATTGCTCCTGGGTGATCTGCTGCACGCGGGCCGGTGACGGCGGCGCGGCGTCAGGTCCGTACTCCGAGCCGGGGAACGCGCTCATGTCGACGGACTCGGCAACCTCGAACCGGTGATCGCCCGCGCAGTCGACGATCGTCGCGGAGTCGAGCGTCCGTTCCGGCCAGTTCAGGCAGTCGCCGGCTTTGGCCTGGCCGAAGGTCGGGTTCGCTTGCGGTTTCACCGCGATCCCCGGAGCCAGGTGCGCCACCGCGGCTGTGGTGTCATTCCGGCCGACGGGCAGCGCCGTCGTCAAACCGCCGATCAGCAGACCGCCGAGCGCCGCGAGCAGCAGCGCGCGCCTAGTCGAGGCGGCCTTCAGGCGGCGCAGCCACCGCGATTGCGGCGCGGGACTTTCGGTCAGGTCGGCAGACGGTTCGTCCGGTTCGGTTTGCGACATCCGCTCCATTGTGACAGGCGCACCGAGTGCTGTGAAAGGTGATGCGTGTGTTTCACAGGATCGTCGGCCGGACGGGCATCGTGGCCTGTTCGTCCACCTCGGGCACTC
Source organism: uncultured Mycobacterium sp. (assembly GCA_964511995.1). Lineage (GTDB taxonomy): Bacteria > Actinomycetota > Actinomycetes > Mycobacteriales > Mycobacteriaceae > Mycobacterium. The sequence goes on along the minus strand of CAZEHT010000053.1, from coordinate 850 downwards.
GGCGGGTGCCAGACGAAAGTAGGGTTCTGGCCGTGATCGACCTGAAGTCGTTACGGGAGGACCCCGATGGCGTGCGCCGCTCCCAGCGCAGCCGCGGCGAGGATCCCGCGCTGGTAGACGCGTTGCTGTCGGCCGACGCCGCCCGGCGCGCCGCGATCTCGACCGCCGACACGCTGCGAGCCGAGCAGAAGACCGTCAGCAAGCAAGTCGGAACATGCACCGTCGACCAACGGGCGACGGTGCTGGCCCACGCCAAGGAACTGGCCGCCCGGGTGAAGGCCGCGGAGGCCGAGCAGGTTCGCGCCGAACAGGTGTTCGCCGAGGCGCACCTGGCCATCCCCAACATCGTCGACGACGGCGTGCCGGCCGGAGGCGAGGACGACTACCTCGTGCTGGACACCGTCGGCGAGCCTGTCCACCTGGACCACCCGCGCGACCATGTCGAGCTTGGCGAATCGCTCGGCCTGATCGACATGGAACGCGGGGCGAAGGTGGCGGGCTCGCGGTTCTACTTTCTCACCGGGCGAGGAGCGCTGCTTCAGCTCGGACTGCTGCAGCTGGCGATCCGGCTGGCGGTGGACAACGGCTTCACGGTGATGATCCCGCCGGTGCTCGTGCGACCGGAGATTATGAGTGGCACCGGGTTCCTCGGCGCCCACGCCGACGAGGTGTACTACATCGAGACGGACGGACTCTTCTTGGTCGGCACCTCCGAGGTGCCGCTGGCGGGCTACCACGCCAGGGAGATCCTCGATCTGTCCGACGGCCCCCGCCGCTACGTGGGGTGGTCATCGTGCTTCCGGCGTGAGGCAGGTAGTTACGGCAAGGACACCCACGGCATCATCCGGGT
>CAZEHT010000052.1:0-25661 GCA_964511995.1 uncultured Mycobacterium sp. | reverse complement strand
ACTATGTCGATCCGCTCGGCCTGCTGGCCTCGACCCCGATTCGGCTCAAGCCGCTGCACCCCTGACCCTGAGCGGGTCTGCGCACGTTCGGCGTACCCACGGGGGCGGCCCGGGCGCGCGCCTCGTCAGGCCCGGGGGTGTGCCCGGTCGTGCACGGCGCGCAGCCGGGCGACGGTGACATGGGTGTAGAGCTGCGTTGTCGCCAGGCTGGAGTGGCCCAGCAGCTCCTGGACGATCCGCAGGTCTGCGCCCCCTTCGAGCAGATGCGTCGCCGCGCTGTGCCGCAGCCCGTGCGGGCCCATGTCGGGCGCTCCGGCGACCGCGGCAACGGTCTGGTGCACCACGGTGCGTACCTGCCGGGGATCGACACGCCGCCCTCGTACACCCAGCAGCAAAGCGGGTCCCGAGTCCGGCGTCACAAACTCCGGGCGCCCCTCGGAAAGCCAGCCACGAAGGGCGTCCTCAGCGGGCTCACCGAATGGCGTCGTGCGCTGTTTGTTTCCCTTGCCGAGCACGCGCAGCAGCCGCCGGGAAACGTCGATGTCGTCGAGGTCGAGGCCGCAGAGTTCGCTGACCCGTATCCCGGTGGCATAGAGCAGTTCGACGATCAGCCGGTCCCGTAAAGCGATCGGATGACGTTCCGCTGCACCTGATTTGGCAGCCGCCATGGCGCCCAGCGCCTGGTCAGGCCGTAACACAGCGGGTAGGGTGCGATGCGACTTGGGCGTCTGCAACCGCACCGCGGGGTCGCCCGTCATCAGCCCGCGCCGGCAGGCCCACGCGGTGAACGTCTTGACTGCCGAGGTGCGCCGCGCCAGGGTCGTGCGCGCGGCTCCCTCACCGGCTTGGCTGGCCAGCCAAGACCGCAGCACCGGAAGCGTCAGGCCGTCCAGGCCGGCACCGGGTGAACGTCGCTCGACGAAGTCGAACAGGGACCGAAGGTCACCCAGGTAGGCCCGTTGGGTATGGGCCGAGCGGCCTCGTTCCAACGCCAGATATTGGGCGAACTGATCCAGGACAGCATCGGCGGAGGGCTGCACTCCCCTACGGTGCCAGACTCAAACCGAATTGCCGGTTTCAGCCTCGGCGAGTTCGCGCTTCCACTGCCGAAACGTCTCCTCGGTACGTCCACGCCGCCAATACCCGGAGATCGACGCCGCCCAATTGGCGTCCACCCCGCGCTCCCGGCGGATATAGGGACGCAGGTTGTGCATGACCGCCTGCGCCTCCCCGTGGATGAACACCTGAACCTGGCCGGGCAGCCACGGTGCATTGGTGACCGCGGCAATCAGCGGGGCATGATCACCGGCGCGGTCCTCCGCCACGAGATCCGCCCGACCGCCGCGGTACACCCAGGTGACCTCGACACCGTCGGGCGCAGCCAGGTCGATTTCGTCGTCCGGTTTGGCGACCTCGATGAACACTCGGCCGACGGCATCAGCGGGCAGTGCCTCCAACGCGACACTGATCGCAGGAATGGCGGCCTCATCCCCGGCGAACAGGTGCCAGTCGGCTGCCGGGTCGGGAGAGTATGCGCCGCTGGGGCCCATCAGATAAGCGGGGTCACCGGGCCGCAGGCCGGCTGCCCATGGCCCTGCCACTCCGTGGTTGCCGTGCACGACGAAGTCGATCGCGATCTCACGCGCCGTGGGGTCTGCTCGCCGCACCGTAAAGGTGCGCACTGCCGGGCGACGGTGGGGCTCGACCGACGCGAAACTGTCGATCGTCAACGGCCGCGGCAGGCTGTCGACGTCTACGCCGGCGGGAACGATGACCACCTTGACGTAGGAATCGGTGAACGCGGACGGCGTGAAAGTGTCGAACCCGGCGCCACCGAGCAGCACCCGAACCATGTACGGCGCAATCCGCTCGGTGCGAATCACCTCGAAGGTATGGATGGGGCGTCCGGCCATGGTCCGACTATACGAGCCGGCAATCCCGCCGGGGCTTTTCCATCCGCTGGCAACAAGCGGGTTGCCGCCGCTCACCGCTGTGCCAATCGCCATCGCCCGTCGCACTTCTCCACCAACCCGGCGATCTCCAGCAGCGCCAGCGGGGCCAGAACCTGTTCGGCGGGAAGCGCTGAAGCGACCGCGATCTGGTCGACGTCGCGCAGCCCCCGGGCCGGCAACGCCTCGTAGACGATCCGCTCGGCATCCGAGAGCCCGTCGAACGGCGATGAGGGGCCCTGCGGCTCATCCGCCAGCTCGCCGATACGCCCGACCAGCTCGACGATGTCGGCGGCACGGGTGACGACCACTGCACCGCGCCGCAGCAATCGATGACACCCGGCCGAAGCAGACGAGGTCACGGGACCCGGCACCGCACCCACCACCCGGCCGAGCGCCTGGGCCCAGGCCGCGGTATTGGCCGCACCGCTGCGCAGTCCCGCTTCGACGACGACCGTCGCCCCCGACAGCGCCGCGACCAGCCGGTTGCGGGTCAAGAAGCGGTGCCGGGCGGGCCGGATCCCCGGAGGGTATTCGGTGACCAGCAGACCGCTACCGGAAATGCGGTGCAGCAACGCCGAATGTCCACCCGGATAGGAGATGTCGATGCCACATGCCAGGACTGCGACCGTCGTTCCGTCCGCCGCCAGGGCGGCGCGGTGGGCAGCCCCGTCGACCCCGTAGGCGGCTCCGGAAACGACAGTCACGTCGTGGTCTACGAGACCGGCACTGATATCGGCGGTGACGTGTTCGCCGTACGACGTCATGGCACGAGTGCCGACCACCGCCGCGGACCGTTCAGCGATGTCATCGAGACGCGCCGGGCCGATCGCCCACAGCACCATCGGCGGCCGGCATCGCGACGGCATGTGGGCGGATTCCGAATCGAATGCGGCGAACGCCATCAGCGGCCACTCGTCGTCGTCCGGCGTGACGAGCCGGCCACCGCGTCGGTCCAGCATTTCCAGGTCGCTTGCCGCGGTGTTCTCGCCACGACGTGCTTCGACATGCGGTTGCACCTCGGCCGGTTCGTGTCCAGCCTGGATCATCGAGGCCGCCTCGACCGGCCCGCGGAGTTTCACAAAGGCGTCCAGCGCCGGGAACGGCGGTTCGGCCACCCGGGACAGGTAGGCCCACGCGCGGCGCACGGCCTCATCGCTCACCGGGCCGGCCCCCGGAAGCTCAAAGCGGTCGCGACGTCTTCGGGATTCGGTGATCCGCGACCGGCCAAGTCCGCAAGGGACCACGCGACGCGCAACGTGCGGTCGACGCCGCGGATGCTCAGCACACCGCGGTCCAGCGCCGCGCGAAGGGGCGCCATCGCCTGCCGCCCCGGACGAAAACTACGGCGCAGCAACGGCCCCGGAACTTCGGCGTTGGTTCGCTTTCCGATCGAAGCCCACCGGCCAGCGGCCGCCTCCCGCGCAGCGGCGACCCGTTCGCGCACCGCTGCGGTCGGCTCTCCCTGCTCGGCCCCGAACGCGCCGGCACCCACCGGATTCATCTGCACATGCAGATCCACCCGGTCCAACAGCGGGCCCGACAACCGGCCCAGATAGCGGCGTTTGACAGCCGCCGCGCAGATGCAGTCGCGCGGGTCGGCGGGCGCACACGGACAGGGGTTGGCCGCCAGCACCAACTGGAAGCGGGCCGGGTAGCGGGCCACCCCGTCGCGCCTGGCCAACCGAATCTCCCCTTCCTCCAAAGGTGTTCGCAGCGCCTCCAGCACACTGGTAGCCATCTCGGCGCATTCGTCGAGGAACAGCACCCCGCGATGCGCGCGGCTGACCGCACCCGGCCGTGCCATTCCGGTGCCGCCGCCGACAAGCGCCGCGACCGAGGACGTATGGTGGGGCGCAACGAACGGCGCCCGGGTGATCAGGGGCATACCATCGGCCAACATCCCGGCCACCGAGTGGATCGCGGTGACCTCGAGTGCTTCGGCTTCGCTCAACGGCGGCAACAGCCCGGGAAGCCGTTGTGCCAGCATCGTTTTGCCGATGCCCGGGGGCCCCGTCAGCATGAGGTGATGCGCCCCGGCAGCCGCCACTTCGACGGCATAGCGGGCCTGAGCCTGTCCGACGACATCGGCGAGGTCGGCGTAAGCGCCGTCGTCGGCCGGGGTGCGTTCGATCCGGCCCGCCAACTGGCCGAACCCGTCCAGCCAGGCCTGCAGCTCGCGCAGCGTCGCAACGCCGAGCACGTCGATCCCGTCGACCAGGCTTGCCTCGGCGAGGTTGTCCACCGGGACCACGACCGTGGGCCAGCCCTGCGTCTGGGCGGCGAGCACGGCGGGCAATACCCCACGCACCGGGCGGACGCGCCCGTCGAGCGCCAATTCGCCGAGCAGCACGGTCTTTTCAAGCGGCACCCAGGGCCGCTTGCGGGCCGCTGAAAGCACCGCAGACGCGAGAGCGACGTCATAGACCGAGCCCATCTTGGGCAGTGTCGCCGGCGACAGCGCCAGGGTCAGCCGCGACATCGGCCAATCGTTGCCGCTGTTGGTAATCGCCGAACGGACCCTGTCCCGGGATTCCTGCAGCGCCGCGTCCGGTAACCCGACCAAGTGGACACCGGGCAGACCCGAAACGATGTCGGCCTCGATCTCCACCACCTCGCCGTGCAGGCCACGGACGGAGATGGAATACGCGCGGCCCAGCGCCATCAGCCGACACCCTTCAGGTGCGCGAGCTCGCGAGTGCGGCTGCGGCCGATGCGGACGCCGATGACGTCGATACGCAGCGCTGGCCAGTGTTCGTCCTGCTGCGCCAGCCAGCACGCCGCCAGCCGACGGATGCGGCGTACCTTCGCCATCGTCACGGCTTCGCTCAGGCCGCCGAAACCGTCACCGGTGCGGGTCTTGACCTCGACGAACACCAGCGTGTGACCCGATTCGCTGGCGATCACATCGAGTTCGCCGTAGCGGCAACGCCAATTGCGGGCCACGATCTGCATCCCCACCGCTTCGAGGTGCTCGACGGCGAATTGTTCGCCCAGCGCGCCGATCTCGGCACGGCTCGGATTGTCCGGAATGGTCATGGCCCGAGGGTGCACGCCATCGGTGACAAGCGCGGTCGCGCCGTTGACCCGCACTCGTGATTTGACCGGGTTGTCCACAGTTGCGCGCGCATGCACATCCGGCGAACAGACGGTCGCCTCAGCGGTTGCGGCAGCGGTTCTCCGTCCCGCCCGGACGTCGAACGTCGCCCTTATTCCGGCAGCCGCAGCTCGGGCTTTTCGACCTCTTCGATGTTGACGTCTTTGAAGGTGATCACCCGGACCTGCTTGACGAACCGTGCCGGCCGGTACATGTCCCACACCCAGGCGTCGGCCAGCCGCAGCTCGAAGTACACCTCGCCGTCGGAGTTGCGCGGTATCAGCTCGACGTTGTTGGCGAGGTAGAACCGCCGCTCGGTCTCCACGACGTAGCTGAACTGACCGACGATGTCCTTGTACTCGCGGTACAGCGAGAGCTCCATCTCGGTTTCGTATTTCTCGAGATCCTCAGCGCTCATCTGTCCTGTGTCCTTGTCGTCGCCGGCCCGGAGGCCGACGGGCCCGGTTGGTGGTCATCTTTCCCTACCCGCGTTCGCCGCGCCTGGCGACTCGGCGCACATTGATGAACGAATACCGGTGTATCTCGGAAGGCCCTAGCTCCGACAGCGCGGTCGTATGCGACAGCGTGCTGTAACCTTTGTGCTCGGCGAAGCCATAACCCGGGTATCGGGCATCGACCTCCACCATCAACCGGTCGCGGCTCACCTTGGCCAGGACGCTGGCCGCCGCGATGCACGCCGCCGCGGCATCGCCGCCGATAACCGGCAGCGACGGCATCGGTAGCCCGGGCACGCGGAATCCGTCGGAAAGCACATATCCGGGCCGCACCGGCAGTCCCGCCACCGCCCGGCGCATCCCCTCGATGTTGGCGGCGTGCACACCGCGCCGGTCCACCTCCACGGATGGGATGAAGACCACGTGATAGGCCAGCGCGTATCGCTTGATGAGCGGAAACAGCCGTTCGCGTTCCCTCTCGCCGAGCTTCTTGGAATCGTCGAGGCAGTCCAGGCTGTCGAATCGGTTGGGCCCCAGCACACAGGCCGCCACGACCAGCGGACCGGCACAGGCACCGCGCCCCACTTCGTCCACCCCGGCAACGGGTCCGAGCCCACTTCGGTAGAGCGCCGACTCGAGTGTGCGCAGGCCCGTGGACCTGCGAATGACGGCGCGCGGCGGCCAAACGGACACGCCTAACCGCCCTGCTGCGGATCCGCGGTTTTCACCCCGCCCCACCGCGACGGGGGCCAGGCGATGAACCGAGCCTTGCCGACGACGTTTTCCACCGGAATGGTGCCGCTATCCGGGTCGCCGGTGCAGCTGACCCCCTCGTCGGCATCGGCGGGCAGGCTCTGACAGTGTGCCCGCGAGTCCGCGGAGTGGGTTCGGTTGTCTCCCATGACCCATAACCGTCCTTCGGGCACCTTCACCGGACCGAATTCGGTGAGCGGGTTCAGACCCAGGCACCGGTGGATCGCGGGATCGGCTCCCAGGGTCGCGGGAGCGAGGTACGGCTCGGTGAGCGGCTTGCCGTCGACCGTCAGACCGGTGTCAACGCGACACTGGACGGTCTGGCCGCCGACGGCGATGACGCGTTTGACGAGGTCGTTCTCATCGGGCGGCAACAGCTTGAGGAACGCCAGCACGTTCTGCGCCTCCCGCATGACGGGGTTGTCGGATCGGATCGACCGGTAGTTCAGGTTCCACGATGGCGGTCCCTTGAACACCACGACGTCCCCGGGTTGGGGGTCGCCGAACCGGTAGACGACCTTGTCGACCAGAATCCGGTCCCCGACACACCCGGTGCAGCCGTGCAGCGTGGGCTCCATCGATTCCGACGGGATCAGGTAGGGCCGTGCCACAAAGGTCATGACCACGTAGTAGACCGCCAGCACGATCACGATCAGAAGCACGAACTCACGCAGCGCTGAATACTTCTTTTTCGGCGCGCCCGACGGACCGGGGGCTTCGGTGCGAGGAGAAGTTGAGTCGGCCGAATCGGTGGCGTCGATCACGGCATCAGCGTAGCGAGGGCGACTGGGAGCGCGGACGGCACCGTCACCCGTTCAGCGCTTCTCTTTGATCTTCGCCTTCTTGCCGCGCAGCTCGCGCAGGTAGTAGAGCTTGGCCCGCCTGACATCGCCGCGGGTGACCACCTCGATGTGGTCGATGTTGGGCGAATGCACCGGGAAAGTCCGCTCGACGCCGACGCCGTAGCTCTCCTTGCGAACGGTGAAAGTCTCACGCACACCGCCGCCCTGCCTGCGGATCACGACACCCTTGAACACCTGGATGCGTTCCTTGGCGCCCTCGATGACCTTCACGTGCACGTTCACGGTGTCGCCGGGGCCGAAGGCCGGAATGTCGTCGCGAAGCGACGCCTGGTCGACGAAGTCCAGCGTGTTCATCGGTGACTCTTCCTGCGGTCGCGGCTGCGGGCAGCACACCGCGCCCGGATGGAGCGAGATGTTGCCCGAGCCGATGGTTTCGGGTCGAGAGTTAGTCTGCGGCACACGGCGCGGCCGGACCGCAGACAGCTTGCCCATTGTGCCAGATGGGACGGACGCAAAGAAATCGCCGACACTGCCGGCACCGGGCCGGGCCATGCCGATGTCACGGAAGTTACGCGGGAGTTCAGGATGCCACCCCGGCGATCCGGATCCGATCACCCGGGAAACGCGCGGCGCCGAGGACCCGAAGTCGATTCGTAGCCGTTAATCTGGAAAGACAACCACGCCGTCGGGGCGACGGTAATAGCGACGCTCCCGGTGGCGATTTGTTGGTGAGGTGAAGGCTGACATATTAGGGCCGAGTCCGAAGGAGAGTCATGCGTCAGCGCCCGTCGGTCCTGGTGCGGGGGTCGGTGGCCGTGACCAGCGTTGTTTTGCTGGGAGGCCTCGCCGGGTGCGAGGCGAAGGGATACGGATCACCCGCTGGCCGGCCGAACGCGCCGAACCTGACGATCGTCGTGCCGCATTCTCCTTCCGACGACGATGCGGCCGCTCCGGCCAGCCAACTGACACCACTCGACGGACTCCCCCCGCGCGCCCAACAGGCCGTCTTCGACGCCGCGGCCAAGGGCGCCGACATCGCCGTCATCGTTTTGGACCGCGACACCAACCAGCAGGTGGCCGCCGGCCAGAGCGGCGGCCTGGTCACGGCTTCGGTGGCCAAGCTGTTCATCGCCGATGACCTGTTGATGCGCCAACCCGACCTGTCCCCCGCCGACCGCAAGAAGCTCGACGTCATGCTGCAATCGTCGGACGACAATGCCGCGGAGGAATTCTGGAACCGCAACGGCGGCAACGCCATCATCACCCGGGTGGCCAGCCGCTACGGGCTGGCCGCGACGCGGCCGCCGAACAACGGCCGGTGGTGGAACACCATCAGCTCGACCCAGGACCTGGTCCGCTACTACGACATGCTTCTGGACGGCACCGGCGGCCTGCCCATGTCGAACGCCAACATCATCGTCAACAACCTGGCACAATCCACCGCGACAGGCATCGACGGCTACCCGCAGCGGTTCGGAATTCCCGACGGCCTGTTCGACGAACGCGTTGCGGTCAAGCAGGGCTGGATGTGCTGTATCGGCCCCGACTGGATGCACCTTTCCACCGGAGTCATCGGTTCCGGACGCCGCTACGTGATGGTGATTTATTCTCTGCAGCCCAGCAGTGACGCCGCGGCGCGCACCACCATGACCCAAGCCGTCAAAACGATGTTCCCCTCCGGCCGGATCTAGCCGACGGCCAACCGGCGACCTGGGACTCGTGGCCCTCTTTCGGGCGCAGGAAAACGGCGTGAGGACGTAGGCTCGCACCACACGCCGGACAGGGGGATCACGCAGTTGCAGATGTGGCAAGCCGCGGCATGGGCCGCGATCGGTTCGGCGGCAAACGTCGGAGTGATCTACAGCGAGGCGTTGTCGCGCGTCGCCGGTGGCTGGCCCTGGCAAGTCGAACACGGCGGACCCGGCGGTAAACAGGCACTGGCGGGAATCCTGATCAAGATTGCCGTGTCGGTGGGTGTGGTCTGCGCCCTCTCGACAAGCCCCACGGTGGTGCCCAACGCGTGGACGGCCCTGGTCTTCGGCGTCGGCGGTCCTTCGATCATCAAGAAAGTCGCGCAAACGTACGCCGAGAACAAGTCCCGATCGCCGGACGCCCCGGAACCCGCGCCGGCCCCGGTCGCGGCCGGGATGCCACCTCCACCTGATCCCGCGACGTATCGGTATCCGCGTCAGGAACGCCCGGCGCCCCCGGCACCCGATGCTCCCACCCGTCCCTATTTGCCGCGCCAGGGTCCGATCCCCCCAGACGCCGGGCATCCGGATTCGCGGCGGGACGGATAGCCCATGCCGACCACCGGTGTCGCCCCCACACCTGACGGCGTGGATCTGTCTGATGTGCTCGCCGACGCCACACCCGCTTTCGCGCGCAAGCCGATTCCCGTCACACCGCAGATGTCCTCGTCGCATCGGCTGCTTCTCGCCCTGGCCGACGCGACGCCCGCCTTCGTACCCGATTTCCACGCCCCGCGACGGACCGGCAGCAGACCCTGGTACCGGCATCCGGCGGCCCTGATGTCGGCGCTCGCCATCGTGCTGGGCATTCCTTCGGCCGCGCTGATCGCGCTGCCGCGCAACACCACTCCGGTCACCGAAACGACGTCGACCAGTACGCCCACCACCAACCCGAGTCCTACCACCACGCCGGCGGAAGGTCCGCCGGCCACCGCCACCGAGACCGCCACGGTCACGGTCACGACCACCGTGACCACCACGGTGCCGGGCCCGACGATCACCGACACGGTGACGGAAACGCAGACCACGACGGTGACCACCACCGTGCCCACGCCCACCAGCACCACCACGGTGCCCACGACCGTGACCACCACCGTCACCACCACCGAGACCGGCCCTGCGGTGACGGTGACCAGCTGCGCCGACGGCTCCACCGTCACCTCCCCGGACACCTGTCCGGCTATCTCGCACCCATCGGTTCATTAGCGATGACGAGGGGAATCGGTTTGTGCGGCTCAGCAATTCGACGTTGCCTTCGGCCTACCGCCTGCGCGGACCGGCCGGGCCGCTCAGCCCGTTCGGCGGGACGGCATATGACGGGCAGGCTGTGGACCGGCGCGGGCATCGCGGCCGCCGCCGTCGCCGCGGCGACGGGTGCCGGTGCCGCCGCGCACCCGGAAGCCACCACAGTAACGACCACCGTCACCAACACCGTGGCGACGACGGTGACGACAACGGCACCGACCACCGTCACCAACACCGAAACCTCCACGCTGACAACGACCGAAACCACAACGGCACCGACGACGGTGACCAGCACCGAAACCTCCACGCTGACGACCACCGCGACAACCACTGTGCCGCGCGGCACCGTGACGCAGCGCCAGTGCGACAACGGAAGGATCACGGCCGGCGACTGCCCGACCCTCGGTCCGCTCGAATCTCCCCCGCCCACGTCCTCAGCCGGCAACGGTTTGCGCTGACCGCACGATCAGCGAAGCAGATCCGGGCGGCGTTGCCGGGTGCGCGACACTGACTGTTCGCGGCGCCAGGCGTCGATCCTGGCGTGGTCCCCGGACAGCAGCACGTCGGGGACATCCAGCCCGCGCCAACTCGCCGGCCTGGTGTAACTGGGCCCTTCGAGCAGCCCACCCGTCAGGCTGGAGTGCGAATCGTCGCGGTGTGACTGCGGATTGCCCAGAACATCGGGCAGCAGCCGGACGACAGCTTCGATCATCACCAGGGCGGCGGACTCGCCGCCCGGGAGCACGTAGTCACCGATCGAGACTTCTTCGACCCGCATCCGGCGCGCGGCATCGTCGACGACGCGCGCATCGATGCCCTCGTAGCGTCCGCAAGCGAACACCAGATGCCTTTCGGCGCTCCAGCGCGCCGCGGTGGCCTGGTCGAACAGGACTCCCGCGGGCGACGGTACCACCAGAAGCGTGTCCTGCGAACAGATCTCGTCGAGCGCCTCGCCCCACACCGGAGCGCGCATCACCATGCCCGGTCCGCCACCGTAGGGTGCGTCGTCGACCGAGCGGTGCACATCGCGGGTCCACTCCCGCAAGTCGTGGACGCCGACCTCGACAAGCCCGGCTTGAATCGCCTTGCCGGGCAACGACTGTCGCAGGGGCTGCAAGTAGTCGGGGAAGATGGTGACGACGTCGATGCGCACAGCCAGTCGATCCTCAGCCGAGTTCGAGCAGTCCGTCGGGCGGATCGATGTCCACGACTCCCTCGGCCAGCGACACCGCCGGCACAATGGCGTTGACGAAGGGCACCAGGACCTCGGCACCGGTGTCGGTCACCACGCTCAGCAATTCGCCGCCCGCGGTGTGCAGCACCTCGGCGACGGTACCCACCTCTACACCGGTCACCGTACGCACGCGCAGGCCCTCGAGTTGGTGGTCGTAGTATTCGTCGGGTTTGGTGATCGGCGGCAGTTCCCCGGAGTCGACGACGAACAGCGTTCCGCGCAGTGCGTCGGCACCGTCGCGGTCGGCTACCCCGGCGAGTCGGACCAGCAGCCGTTCGCCGTGCGGACGCACCGATTCCACGGTGTAGGCACGCTGTTCGCCACCGCGGGACACCCTGGCCCGCAGGATCTTGCCTCGTGCGAATCGCTCCTGCGGATCGTCGGTGCGAACCTCCACCACGACCTCACCGGCGATGCCGTGCGCTTTGGCCACGCGCCCGACGACCAGCTCCATCAGTGGTCTACTGGTCGGTGTCCACCACGTCGACTCGGATTCCCCGGCCGCCGATGCCGGCCACCAGGGTGCGCAACGCCGTCGCGGTGCGACCGCCGCGGCCGATCACCTTCCCCAGGTCGTCGGGATGGACGTGCACTTCCACCGTGCGGCCACGGCGGTTGGTCACCATGTCGACTCGGACGTCGTCGGGATTGTCGACGATCCCGCGCACCAGGTGCTCGACGGCGTCGACGACCGTACTCATTCGGCCGGCGTCTCTGCGGCCGCGGCTTCGGGCTGCTCAGCCTTCTCAGCCTTCGGAGCAGGCGCTTTCTTCTTCTTCAACTGGGTGGCCTCACCGGTCGGAGCACCGTCGGCGGCGGCCAGCGCGGCGTTGAACAGATCCAGTTTGGACGGCTGGGGCTCCTTGACCTTCAGCGTGCCCTCGGCGCCCGGCAGGCCTTTGAACTTCTGCCAATCACCGGTGATCTTCAGCAGCTTGAGGACGGGCTCGGTGGGCTGGGCACCGACACCCAGCCAGTACTGCGCGCGCTCGGAGTCGACCTCGATGAGGCTCGGCTCTTCCTTCGGGTGGTAGCGGCCGATGACCTCGATGGACCGGCCGTCCCGGCGGGTGCGGGCGTCGGCGACGGCGATGCGGTACTGGGGATTGCGGATCTTGCCGAGGCGAGTGAGCTTGATCTTGACAGCCATCGTGAAGCGATTTCTCCTTGCGGTGTCACGCTGCAATTCAGCGGTCGGGGCGGACTGCCCGGACCCGGTTTTGCCTCGCGTGTATGACCGCCGGGCAAGCATCCTCATAAGGTGGGTCGCACGGCGGACAGCCGATCATTGTGCCAGATCGGCCACTGGAGAAAGAAATTGCAGGAAATTCCAGAAAATTGCGGCCCGGAGAACCTGTTGGGACCCCGCCGGTACCCGAGCCGTCGGGACGCCCTCAGAGGAACTTGTCGAAGCACTTCGTCTCGACACGCCGCGTCATCCGCCAGCCCTCGGACGTGCGCACCAGCTCGTCCTCGTACCAAATCCCCACGAACAGGATCCGCTGCTTTTCGCCGTCGAACACCATCGGGTTGAAGCAGATGGTGCGCGACGATGCCGAGTCGCCGTCGACGTGGATGTCGAAGTTACCGAGCATGTGCGAGTACGCCGCAAAGTTGGGCAGCACCTCGGCCAGCCACTTCTTGACCTCCGGGTAGCGGCCGTCGATGCCGCCGGAGGCGCGGTAGTCGATGTAGGCATCGGGGGCGAACACCGAATCGAGGTCGTCGAACCGGCGCCGGTCGATCGCGGTGGAGTAGTCGATCAGCAGTTGCTGGATCTCCAGCCGGTCCGAGATTTCCTGCAGGGCAAGCATGCCCTCGATCTAACACGTTAGGCTGAGCGGCCATGCGCAAGTTCTCGGCCGCGTTGTCGGTGGCAATATCGGTGGCAATATCGGTGGCAATATCGGTGGCAGCACTGCTCGGCGCGCCGAGCGCCGCCGGGGATGCCGTCGACGTGCAACCCGCCGGTTCGGCACCCATCCCGCCCGGCCCGGCTCCGGCGTGGATCGTCGCCGACATGGACACCGGCCAGGTGCTCGCCGGGCGCAACGAGGAAGCGCAGTCGCCGCCTGCCAGCACCATCAAGACGCTGCTGGCCCAGGTCGTCCTCGACGAACTGCCGCTGGACGCCACGATCGTGGCATCCGAGGCCGACACCCGCGTCGAGTGCAATTGCGCGGGTGTGGCGCCGGGTCGCACCTACACGACCCGGCAACTGCTCGACGGCCTGCTCCTGGTGTCGGGCAACGACGCCGCCAACACGCTGGCCCGCATGCTCGGCGGAACGGATGCCGCGGTGGCGAAGATGAACGCCAAAGCGGCGCTGCTGGGGGCGTACGGCACCAACACGGGCAGCCCGTCGGGCATCGACGCCCCGGGGATGGCGATGTGGAGCACACCGCGCGATCTCGCCGTGATCTTCCGCAACGCGATGAGCTACCCGGTGTTCGCCCATATCACCGCGCAGCCCACCGCGGTCTTCCCCACGCGCGCCGGCAACCGGGTGCTGGTCAACCAGGACGAGATGCTGCACCTCTACCCGGGCATGCTCGGCGGAAAGACCGGTTACACCGACCTCGCCCGTAAGACGTTCGTCGGCGCCGCCGAGCGCAACGGCCGCAGGCTGGTGGTCGCGATGATGCACGGGCTGGTCGCACCCGGCGGCCCGACCTATTGGGACCAGGCCGCCAGCCTGCTGGACTGGGGCTTCGCCCTGGACCGCGGCGCCAGCGTGGGCCAGCTCTGACCGAATCCTTACCGAACATTTAGCCGAGGTCTCGGCGGCGCCTTCGGCTGCTGCGGATCAGCTCGACGAGGGCCTCGCGGTCGGAAACCCCGAGCTTGATGCACGCCTTGTAGATGTGTCCCTCGACGGTGCGCGTGGAGACGAATAGCCGGTCGGCGATGTCGCGTGTGGTGAATCCGTTGGCGATCATCTCGGCAACCTCGCGTTCGCGCCGCGTCAGCGGCAGCGGCTGCGCCGCTAAGTCTAATGCCGGACTGCGGATTCCGCCGCATGCCTCGGCCAGACGGTCGGCGGCCGCCGCCGCCTCGATGGCCTCGCGATTGCGGCCGGCCGCGCGGAACTCCGACGCGGCCTGGGCCGCCGCGTCGGCGGCGGGCAGCAGGGCACCGACCGATTCGAACCCCTGGCTCGCGGCGTAGATCGCCCCGGGATCGCCTTCGGCGACGCCGACGGCATGCGCGCGATACAGCGTTGCCAGCCGGCCGCCGATGCTGTCGGCCAGCTCGGCGAGGCTCGCAACCGACGCCTGATCCCCGAAACGAACCGCGTCATAGAGTGCGGCCAGTTCGATTGCGTGCTGCCGTGAGTCGCGGGCCGCGCCGGCCGCCGCGATGCACCGGTCGACGGCCGTGCTGACGTTGCCTTCGGCGGCGGCCAGCCACGCCTCGGTCAGCCGAAGTTGCGGCTCGAACACCGCGACGTGGTCGCCCAGACGGGTGTTGAGCTCGGCCACCATCTTCCGGCCGGCGTCGACCTGTCCGAGTGCACAGTATGCCTGCGCGAGGTAGATGCGTGCCGGAAAGCTCCACGACGCGGCGGACTCCGCCGTGAGGGCGGCAACCGTCTCTTCCATTTTCCGTACCGCGAGCTGGAATTGGCCACGGGCGATGGCAACGGCACCCAGCAAGACGTTGGCCATGCCCCACGCGACATACTGCCCGGGAGAAGAGATCTGCACGACGTCGGCGCCGCGCTGCTGGGCGGCGTCGAAATCTCCGGACAGCACCAGCGCCAGGACTTCCCCGAATGCGCTCAGGGAGTGCAACATTCCGTCGACATCCAGTTCGACGGCACGGCCGCGCTCGGCCGTGCGGGCGGCCCGCGGAAAGTCTCCGGACAGCGCGAACGCCAGACCTCCTCCGATGACGGCCCATTCGATCGCGACCGGCGTGGCGGACGGTTCGTCGAGCACACTCCGCGCCAGCGCGACGGCCTCGTCGAGCCGGTTCTGGAATGCCGCCGAGGCTGCGCCCAGCGCGTCGAGGAAGAGCCGCGGACCGGGGTGGGTGACCCCGGCGCGCAACGTCGTCAGCAGTTCGGTGGCGGCCTCCGCGTCTCCCAGCGACCACTGCAGATTGGCGATCCGGGCGGCGCCCCAACGCACCAGCTGCTGATCGGTCATCGACGCCGAGTCGAAAGCGGCCAGCGTCTGCTCCGCTTCCGTGGCCTTGCCGCTCCACAGCAGCGCCCTCGCCAGCAGTTCGCTGGCGGGCAGTCCACCGCCATGGGCGACGGCCGCACGCGCCAGCCGCTCGCCCAGCGTGATGTCGGTTAGCGCGATCGCATCCTGGGCGGAGTGGACCAGCAGTCCGCAGTCGGCCGCCTGGTCGCTGTCGAGGGTCAGTTCGGCGAGCCGGATGCGCTGCGTGGGCAGCGCGATCGACTCGGCGGCCAGTGCACGAACCAGTTCCCCGCGGATGCGACGGGCGGCCGCAATTCCGGTGCGACGCCGGATGACGTCACCGAACAACGGATGGGTGAAGTGGACCTCCAGGCCATGCTGCTGCTCGGCCACCCGGATCAGACCCCGCGACTCGGCCTGTTCGACCGCGTCACCGCCGACCAGTCGGGTCAGCACGTCGAGATCGAGCGGCTCGCAGAACGTCAGCAGCCGCAGCGCGTGCAAGACATCGGGCGGGAGTTGTTCAATGCGGTCCTCCAGCAGCGATGCAAGCTCGGAGGTGACCGCGGTGCGCCCCCGCAATTGCCACACACCGCGCAGCTGGCGCAGGGTGCCGGCTTCCAGCGCTCCCTCCACCAGGTGGCGGACGAACAACGCGTTGCCGCCGGACGCCTTCCACATCAGGTCGGCGCTGAGTTCCTCGACCCGGCCGCCCAGCGCCGCCTCGATGAGCCGCAGGCATTGGCGACGGTCGAACGGCTCAAGATGCAACCGCTGCAGGAAGCCGTCTTTCCACAGCGAGGTGATGGCGTCGGGCACCGGTTCGCCTTCGCGAATCGTGGCCACGATCCGTATCGAGCCCTCCAGCGCCAGCTGATGCAAGAGCGTCGCCGACAGCTGGTCGAGCATGTGAGCGTCGTCGATACCCAGTATCGAACCGTCGTCGGCCAGGATCGCTTTGCGCGCCTCGGCCAGGAACGCAACCGGGTCCCGCGACGTCGCCGATCCGACGAGGTGGGCGAACACTCCCAACGGGATGCTGCGCGCGGAGGCGGTGGCGGCAAACCACTGCACGCGGATCGGCAGCGCGGCGGTGACTGCGCGAGCCAAAGTAGTCTTGCCGACGCCCGCGTCTCCGATGAGCACGACTCCGCGCACGTTCGCGGAGCCCGCGAGGACCGATTGGATCTCCGCGAACTCCCTGTCGCGCTTCACGACAGGCCAAGACGACCCCCTCACCGCCGCAGTGTACCAACGGCGGACATCGACGGTCGTGAGCACACGTCGGTGCGGGCCTGGGAGGGTGCCGTGCTCATCGGCGGGTCCCGACGATCCTGCCGCGCAGGATCACCAGGCCCGGGTGTGCCAGTGCGCCCGGCAGTCGGGGATCTGCCCGAAAGCACACCAGATCCGCGGCCGCACCGTGCTGTATACCCTTTCTTCCCAACCACTTTCGCGCATCCCACGAAGCCGCGCCCAGGGCGTCGTGGGCGCTCATGCCGATCGCGCCCAAAGCGCCGACCTCGTCTGCGATACGGCCGTGGGCGACCATACTTCCGGCGTCGGTTCCGGCGTAGATCCGGACCCCGGCCTCCCGTGCTGCGCCGATACGCAGGCGGCAGGACGCATGGAGGTCGACCATGTGCTTGGCATAGGTCGGGTATTTGCCCGCCGCGGACTCGGCGATGTCCGGGAAGTTGTCGATGTTGATCAGCGTGGGGACCAGTGCGGTGCCGTGCTCGACCATCAGAGCGATCGACTCGCCGGTCAGGCCGGTGCCGTGTTCGATGCAATCGATGCCGGCCTTGAGCAGGCCCGGCAGCGCGTCTTCGCCGAATACGTGCGCGGTGACCCGCGCCCCGTTGGCGTGTGCGGCCTCCATCGCGGCCACCAGGATCTCGTCGGACCATAATGGGGCCAGGTCGCCGATTGCGCGGTCAATCCAGTCGCCGACCAGTTTGACCCAGCCGTCGCCGAACCGGGCCTGTTCGGCGACGGCGGCGGGCAGGTCCGCCTCGTCCTCGACGTCGATCGGCAGGCCCGGCGTGTAGCGCTTGGGCCGTGCCAGGTGCCGTCCCGCCCGGATGATGCGCGGCAGGTCGTGGTGGTCGTCGAGGCTGCGGGTGTCCAGCGGTGAGCCGGCGTCGCGCAGCAGCAGCGCGCCGGCGTCGCGCTCGACCTGCGCTTGCTCGATCGCCCCGTCGAGGCTGGTGGAACCGTGGGTGCCGATGCCGACGTGGCAGTGCGCGTCGACCAATCCGGGGATGATCCATCCCCCGTCGAACACCGTCTCGGCACCCGCTACGGGCTCGGCCGAGAGCACGCCGTCGGCGATCCACCATTCGGCGGGTTCGCCGGAGGGCAGTTCGCGTGCCCGCAGATGGAGAGGCCGCCCGGGGGTCAAGGCTATTTCTGGCCGGGGAACTTCAGCTTGGACAGGTCGAAATCGGCCAGCCCGGGCGGCAACTCGTCCAGGCCGGGCGGCAAGTGCGACAGATCCGGGAATCCACCGGGCATCCCGGCACCCAACGGATTGCGCGCCTTCGGCGGAGTGGATCCGCGGCCGCCCTTCTTGCCCTTCCTGTTGTTCTTGCCGCCCTTGCGGTTCGCGCTTCTTCGCCCGGCACCGGGAAGGCCGAACCTGCCGGCCATCGAGGCCATCATCTTGCGCGCTTCGAAGAAGCGGTCGACGAGCTGGTTGACCTCGGAAACCGTGACACCGGAGCCGTTGGCGATCCGCAATCGCCGCGACGCGTTGATGATCCTGGGGTCGACGCGCTCCTGCGGCGTCATGCCCCGGATGATCGCCTGCACGCGGTCGAGTTGGCTGTCGTCGACGGCGGCCAGCGCGTCTTTCATCTGGCCCGCACCGGGCAGCATGCCGAGCAGGTTGCCGATGGGACCCATCTTGCGGATGGCCAGCATCTGCTCCAGGAAGTCATCCAGGGTGAGCTCGCCGGAACCGATCTTGGCGGCCGCGTCTTCGGCCTGCTTGGCGTCGAAGACCTGTTCGGCCTGCTCGATCAGGCTGAGCAGATCGCCCATGCCGAGGATGCGAGACGCCATCCGGTCGGGGTGGAAGACGTCGAAATCGTCGAGCTTCTCGCCGGTGGAGGCGAACAGGATCGGCACGCCGGTGATCTCGCGCACCGACAGCGCCGCACCGCCCCGGGCGTCACCGTCGAGTTTGGTCAGCACGACACCGGTGAAACCGACACCCGAGCCGAACGCCTCGGCCGTGGCGACGGCGTCCTGACCGATCATGGCGTCAAGGACGAAGAGGGTTTCGTCGGGCCGCGCCGCGTCGCGGATGGCGGCCGCCTGGGCCATCAGCACGTCGTCGATGCCGAGCCGGCCGGCGGTGTCGACGATCACGACGTCGAAGTGCTTGTCCTTGGCTTCGGCCAGTCCGGCGGCGGCGACCGCGACCGGATCGCCCGGGCCGGCGCCCGCGGTTTCGGCCGCGTCCGCGGCGGTCCCCGGATGCGGGGCGAAGACGGAGACACCGGCGCGCTGACCGACGACTTTCAGCTGAGTGACCGCGCCCGGACGCTGGAGGTCGCACGCCACCAGCAGTGGTGTATGGCCTTGTCCGCGAAGCCATTTGGCGAGCTTGCCGGCCAGCGTCGTCTTGCCGGCGCCTTGGAGGCCGGCGAGCATGATCACCGTCGGCGGTGTCTTGGCGAACGCCAGCTGGCGGGTCTGGCCGCCGAGGATGCCGATGAGTTCCTCGTTGACGATCTTGACGACCTGTTGGGCCGGGTTGAGCGCACCGGACACCTCGGCGCCCTTGGCGCGCTCCTTGATCCGTGCGATGAACGCGCGGACGACGGGCAGCGAGACGTCGGCCTCCAGCAGGGCCAGCCGGATCTCGCGGGCGGTGGCATCGATATCGGCGTCGGTCAGCCGACCCTTGCCGCGCAGCCCGGCCAGCACACCGGTCAACCGGTCGGAGAGGGATTCAAACACGTGGCAAGCCTAATGGGAACCAGTGGCCGCCCGGCGAGGCGGCTCACTCACTCGCTGCGATTTCGACGTTGCGCAGGAAGCGTCGAGTGACCACTGCAGGGCTTGGATCTCGGCCAACCTCGGCAATCTCGGGGTGCGCGCACCACCTAACTCGCCTCCGAGGCCGACTTGGCCGGCTCCGGTGACGGCAACACCGTGTAGAGGTCACGTTCGAGGGCGGCGATGACGTCCCCGCGCGCCAGCGTCGGTACGACGATGCAGAACGCGTCCACCACCGACGAGCCGAGCGTGGTGACCTTGGCCCACGTGATGTCGACCCCGGCCCGCTCGATCACCGCGGTCAGCACAGCCAGCAGCCCGGCCCGGTCGGTGGTGCGTATCTCCACCACAACCTCGTCGGCGACGTCCCCGTCGTGCCACAGGATTCGCGGGGGTGCGGGCACGAGGTTCACCGGTACCGCCTCGGCCGGCGCCCCGACCCGGGGAAAGCTGGCGGCATGCTCGCGTTCGCGCCGCTCCAGGGTCGCCATCGCGTCCAGCTCGCCGTCGAGCTCGAGGATCAGTTGCTGCCGGAGGAGTTCGGCGACGGGCGGCTCGCCGAAGTGCGGCGACACCACGAACGTGTCGATGGCCGCGCCCTGATGAGAGTTGACCGAAGCCGAATGCACCCGAAGCGAATTGAGCGCCAGCACGCCGGCCGCCTTGGACAGAAACCCCCGCCGGTCGGGCGCGATCATGGTGACGTTGAACATGTGGGGACCGTCGCCGCGAGTCATCTCCAGGAACACCTCGCCGTTGGGATCTGCGGCCAGTTCGAGGAAGCGCGCCGGCACGGGATCGGCATGCGGCAGCGGCTCGCCCGCCATGACGAGGCGGCAACGGCGGACGAGATCCCCGAGCAGCGACGCCTTCCAGTCGCCCCAGACGCCGGGACCGGTGGCCAGCGAGTCGGCCTCGGCAAGGCTGTGCAGCAGCTCCAGTAGAACCGTGTCGCCTCCGAGCGCGTCCACGACCTCCGCGATGCTGTCCGGGTTCTGCAGGTCCCTGCGCGTCGCGGTCTCCGGAAGCAGCAGGTGGTGGCGCACCATCGCCGACAACGTCTCGACATCGGATGGCCACAGTCCCAGACGGGTACCGATCTGGGTGGCCAGGTCAGCGCCGATGACACTGTGGTCTCCACCACGCCCCTTGCCGATGTCGTGACACAGCGCACCCAGCAACAGCAGGTCGGGACGCGTCACACGGGTCGTGAATACGCTTGCCCGCGAAACGGTTTCGACCAAGTGACGGTCGACGGTCCAGATGTGCACGACATCTCGCGGCGGCAGGTCGCGCACCGCGCCCCATTCCGGGAAGAGGCGCCCCCACAGGCCGGTTCGGTCCAGCGCTTCGATGGTCGC
The DNA here is from genome assembly GCA_964511995.1 of uncultured Mycobacterium sp. Classification (GTDB taxonomy): domain Bacteria; phylum Actinomycetota; class Actinomycetes; order Mycobacteriales; family Mycobacteriaceae; genus Mycobacterium. Next base: position 4,854 of record CAZEHT010000052.1, on the reverse strand, counting down.
CACCGCGGCCTCGCCGGCCGAGAGCATCACCAACAGGTCCTTGAGCGCTTGCCGCGGCCACGGTGTGCGCAACTCGGGCGCGGTCGCGGCCAGCCTGCTCAGCGTCGACCCGGACATCGGCAGGCCGGTGATGGCCGACGCCGCCGCCACTCGCAGGATCAAACCCGGATCGCGCTCGGGCCGGGCATCTCGGGCCAGGATGACTTCGCCGTTGAATTCCAGTACGCCCTCGTCGAGGGGGCGGCGCACCGGGCGGCGCAGCACCGAAATCCCCCTGCGCGGCAATGCGTTTGCCGCGGTGCGCAAGCCGGAGTCGACGTAGTAGCCGATGGTGCGGGCGGCATCGGAGAGCATCCGGGCCAAATCGAAGCGGTCGCCGATGCGCAGCGCGGCACCGACCTCGTCGGCGAACTGCGCCAGCAGCTGATCGCGGCTCCGCCGTGAGACGCGGTGCAGTTCGGTACGCACGTTCAGTAAAGCCAGGTGGGCGGTGCCGAGCGAACCGGTCGGCGACGCCGCGGAGCGACTGGGGTAGATGTCGGCCAGCTGGGCTATCGCCAGCGCGTTGAGCAACTGGACGTCGCGCAGACCGCCGCGGGCGCTCTTGATGTCGGGTTCGGCACGGTGGGCTATCTGACCGCTGCGATGCCAGCGGGCCTCGGTGTCGGCGACGAGTTCGTCATAGCGGGAAGCTATTCCGGTGCGCCACTGGCGCCGGGCTCCGCTGATGAGAAGACTCGACAATTCAGCGTCGCCGGCGATGTGCCGGGCGTGGAGCATGGCCAGCCCGACGGACAGGTCCTCGCTGGCGACCTGCAACGCCTCCGGCACCGTGCGGACACTGTGGTCCAGCCGAATGTTGGCGTCCCACAACGGGTACCACAGGGACTCGGCGACGCGGCGCACGTCATCCCCGGGCATGCCGTCGTGCACCAGGGTCAGGTCGAGATCCGAGTACGGCGCCAGTTCCCCGCGGCCCAGGCCGCCGGTGGCCACGATGGCGAAGCCGCTCGTCGCCGTGACCCCGATTTCCGCTGCCTTGGTGGTCAGCCAGAAGTCGTAGAGATCCCGCAGCGCATTGCGCAGGGCTGCCGAATCAAGATGGCGCATACCGCCGCCGAGCAGTTGCGCCACCGCCGCCGAGAGGTCGCTTGCGGGTTTGACCGGATGCGACGAGCCCGCCGCCGGGGCTTCCACGTGGGAAGCCCCGGCGGCGGGCTCTGGCGTCGTCTCCATCTCGTCCTCACCTCGTCGGTTACCGAATACCGCTCACCGGCAACGTGTTCCGGAGAAGGCGATCAGAATCTGTTGCGAATCAAAGGGCGTCGGCGCCTCGTTCACCGGTGCGCACCCGCACCACGGTGTCGACAGGGCTGACCCACACCTTGCCGTCACCTATCTTTCCGGTACGTGCGGCCTGCACGATGACGTCCACCACCTTGTCCACGGCGGCATCGTCGACAACCACCTCGACGCGTACTTTGGGTACGAAATCGACGGAGTATTCGGCACCCCGGTAGACCTCGGTATGGCCCTTCTGGCGCCCGTAGCCCTGAACTTCGCTGACGGTCATCCCAAGGATTCCCGTCTGCTCCAGCCCCGTCTTGACGTCTTCGAGCGTGAACGGCTTGACGATAGCGGTGATCAGCTTCATTACCCTCATTCCTCCGAGCCGTGACGGCCGACCACCGAACCGGTGCCGGCAGTCGCGAAGTCGTAACCGGTCTCCGCGTGCTCGGCCTCGTCGATGCCTGTCGCCTCGTTCTCCCGGTCGAGTCTCAGTCCGATTGTGTACTTCACGATCAAGGCCAAGATAGCCGTCCCGACAGCCGAATAGAGCAGAACAGCGCCCGCACCGACGGCCTGTCGCCACAGTTGATCGAATCCACCTCCGTAGAACAAGCCGGACACAGCGGCAGGAGCCTCCTTGGTCGCCACGAAGCCGACCATGATCGTGCCGACGATGCCGCCGACCAGGTGGACGCCCACGACGTCGAGCGAGTCGTCGTAGCCGAACTTGAACTTCAGGCCCACCGCCAGCGCGCACAGTGCACCGGACATCGCGCCGATCGCCAGCGCGCCGAGCACGTTCACCGACGAGCAGGACGGGGTGATCGCGACGAGACCGGCGACGATACCCGAAGCGGCGCCCAGCGAGGTGGCGTGACCGTCTCGGATGCGTTCGGTCGCGAGCCAGGCCAACATCGCCGTGGCGGTGGCCACCGTCGTCATCACGAAGGTCGTACCGGCCGTCCCGTTGGCCGAAACAGCCGAACCGGCGTTGAACCCGTACCAGCCGAACCACAGCAGCCCCGCGCCCAGCATCACGAACGGCAGGTTGTGTGGCCGCATCGGCGTGTGCGGCCACCCCATCCGCCTGCCAAGAATGATCGCCAGTATCAGGCCCGCGGTGCCGGCGTTGATATGCACCGCGGTGCCGCCGGCGAAGTCGACCGCCTTGAGCTCGTTCGCGATCCAGCCGCCGTGGTGGATTATGGTCTCGCCGTCACTGCCTGCGACGTTGAAGTCGAACACCCAGTGCGCGACGGGGAAGTAGACGAACGTCACCCACAGCCCGACGAACAGCAGCCACCCGCCGAACTTCAGGCGATCGGCGACCGCGCCCGAGATCAGGGCCACGGTGATGATCGCGAACATCAGCTGGAACCCGACGAACACGGTCGCCGGGATCGTCCCCGCCAACGCGATCGGCGCGTCCTCTGTTCCGTTGGCGCTGATCAGCCCTTTGAGGCCGAAGAACTGCGTCGGGTTGCCGAACAGCTTGGCCGTGTCGTCACCGAATGCCACCGAGTACCCGTACAGCACCCACAGCACTGTCACGACACCCATGGCGCTGACGCTCATCATGATCATGTTGAGCACGCCCTTGGCGCGGACCATGCCGCCGTAGAAGAAAGCCAGTCCCGGCGTCATCAGCAGCACGAGTGCGGCACTGGCCAGCATCCATGCCGTGTCGCCGGTGTCCGGCACACCCAGTATTGGGAATTGCTCCACTCGCGATTTCCTCCTTCGCCCATGCCACGGTTAGACACCGTTGACCTAGGCCAGAACAATGCGCAGTGGTTGTTTCGGCGAAGACGCCTGGGTGTTTCGTTGGTGTGAACGGATTTAGCTGTTCGGTTTCGCCTGCGTTACGTCGTGGGATTTTGGCAAACTCTCCGTGTCAGCCGAGCAGCGCATCGACGAATGCCGCGGGCTCGAACGGCGCCAGATCGTCGGGTCCTTCCCCGAGTCCGACCAATTTGACCGGCACCCCGAGCTCTTCTTGCACGCGAAAAACGATACCGCCCTTGGCGGTCCCATCCAGCTTGGTCAGCACCACGCCCGTGATGTCCACGACGTCGCCGAAGACCTTCGCCTGGATCAACCCGTTCTGCCCGATGGTCGCATCCAGGACCAGCAACACTTCGTCCACATCGGCGCGCTTGCTCACCACCCGTTTTACCTTGCCGAGTTCGTCCATGAGTCCGGCTTTGGTGTGCAGCCTGCCGGCCGTGTCTATGACGACGACGTCGGCGCCCGCGGCGATGCCCTTGTCGACCGCGTCGAAGGCCACCGAGGCCGGGTCGGCGCCTTCGGCGCCGCGAACCACCTCGGCCCCCACCCGCGACGCCCAGGCCTGCAGCTGGTCGGTGGCGGCCGCCCGGAACGTGTCGGCCGCGCCGAGCACCACCCGACGCCCATCGGCCACCAGCACGCGCGCAAGCTTGCCCACGGTGGTGGTCTTGCCGGTGCCGTTGACCCCGACGACCAGGAGCACCGAGGGCTTGTCGGCGTGCGGTAGGGCCCGGATCGACCGGTCGAATTCCGGATGCAGCTCGGCGATGAGCGCCTCCCGCAGGACGGTGCGGGCCTCGGACCCGGTTCGCGCACCGCTGGCCGCCAGTCGGCTTCGCAGGTGCGCGACCACGGATGCCGCGACGGTGGGTCCGAGATCGGCGATCAGCAGGGTGTCCTCGACCTCCTCCCAGGACTCGTCGTCGAGGTCGCCGCCGCCGAGCAGGCCGAGCATGCTGCGGCCGAATGCGTTCTGCGATTTCGCGAGCCTGCCCCGCAGGCGGTCGAGCCGTCCCGCCGTGGGCGCGATGGTGTCGAGCTCGGGCGCGGGGGCAGCTTCCGCGGGCCCGGCCCCGGGCGCCGCGGCGGCGGGAGCCTCAGGAGCCGCGGGAGCCTTCACGGGTGGCGCGGAGTCGTCGTAGCCGGCAATCGGCTCGGGCAGCGGCGTGATGAACTCGGGTTCGGGTATCCGCAGTTCCGGCGCCTCGGCAGCGGCGACGGGCCCAGCCGTCAGCGGTGCCGGCGGTGGCGTTTTATCGGTGTCTCGCGGGCGGGCGGGCGCCTTCTCCACGTCTTCGGATCGGGTGAACGTGATCCCGGAGGACGCCGTGTAGCCGCCGGAGCGGTCGATCTGTTCGAGGGAGGCCTGCTGGTCCCCGCCGGTCAGGCTGATCCGGCCGCGCCGGTAGCGGATCAGGCCCACGACGAGCGCGGCGAGAACGAGAACGGCGATGACCGCGATCGCGATCCACAGACCCTCAGTCACCCGACCATTGTTTCAAAGAGAACCGACGGATGGCCGGGTGGCCGGTATCTCCGGTCAGCCGCGGGCGGCCGCGAGTTCCTGGCCCCGCATGCGCTGCGAGATGACCGTGGTGATGCCGTCGCCCTGCATGCTTACCCCGTACAACGCGTCGGCCAGTTCCATCGTCGGCTTCTGGTGGGTGATGACGATGAGCTGGGAGCGTTCGCGCAGGTGCTCGAACAATCCGAGCAGTCGCTGCAGGTTGACGTCGTCGAGGGCGGCCTCGACCTCGTCCATCACGTAGAAGGGCG
>CAZEHT010000051.1:21230-25693 GCA_964511995.1 uncultured Mycobacterium sp. | reverse complement strand
GCGCCCCCGGCAGGAATCGAACCTGCGACCTAGGGATTAGAAGGCCCTTGCTCTATCCAACTGAGCTACGGAGGCATGCGCGGGTCAGTCTAGCCAACGCCGGGCACTGCCCATGCGACCACACCAGGGCGATCGCCGCCATCTCGGCGACCGCGACTAGGGTGTGAGCCGCGGCACAACTCGCCTTAGCGGGCTTGGGGCCGATTTCATGCGTCGATGCCCGACGAGGAATCGAGGGTGTATTTGCTATGAGTGTGGCTAAGAAGGTGCCCGGACACTGCTGTCGGGCCGCTGCCCAGGCATTGCGGCTGGCCGCGGACCCGATCGAGACGTGGCGTGCCGCTTCCATTCTGCTGAGGGGTTTCCCGTCGCTGGCGGTCTGGCTGGTTGGTTGGGCGTCCACTGAATTCCCGTTGCACGTGCTGGCCGGGCACGCGCTGACCGCCGTAAACGCCAGGCCGATCAATCGCATCACGTCCCGCATGGCGGCCCAGCGCGCCGACCGCGTGTTGCGTGAAGCTCTCCGTCAGGGGCTCGGCGCAAACTACGCCGAACACGTACATCACCCGGCGGGAGAATGGTCTCCACGCCGGCACAGTGTCGCCGGATTCTGGCAGGCCACTTCGCACAACCGTCGATATGGTGCATCGACGACCAACATCTCGTATGGACCCGGCGGTCGCGAGCACCTTTTGGACATCTGGCGGTCGCCTGACGTGGCCCGTGACAGCCGGGCGCCGGTGCTGTTGCAGGTGCCCGGCGGCGCATGGGCGATCAGCGAGAAGCGCGGCCAGGCGGTGCCGCTGATGAGCAGGATGGCCGAACTCGGCTGGGTGTGTGTGCGGATCAATTACAGCCGGATCCCGGGCAGCCCGTGGCCCGCCCACATCATCGACGTCAAACGGGCCATCGCCTGGGTGCGTGAGAACATCGTCGACTACGGCGGTGACCCTGACTTCATCGCGATCACCGGCGGCTCGGCTGGGGCCCATGTCGGTTCGCTGGCGGCGTTGACAGCCAACGATCCGGCGCTGCAACCCGGCTTCGAACTCGTCGACACGACCGTGCAGGCCGCCGTCCCGTATTACGGCGCCTACGACCTCACCGACCCGTCGAACATGTGCCACCTGATGCTGCCCCTGCTCGAACGCTTCGTCATGCGCGCGTCGCTGGCCGACGAACCCGCCCGGTTCGCTGCCGCATCACCGATCTCCCACGTACACGCCGGCGCGCCGCCGTTCTTCGTTCTGCACGGGCGCAACGACGCCGTGATCCCACGCGCGCAGGCCCGCTCGTTCGTCGCGGCATTGCGCTCGGCCGGGGCCGTCACCGTGGCCTATGCCGAATTGCCCAATGCTCACCATGCGTTCGACACCCTGGCGACGGTGCGGTCCCAGTTGGCCGCCGATGCGGTGGCCGATTTCCTGGGCGCTGCGTATAAGAAGCGACACCTGGCGACCGGCGCGACGTTGCGCCACGCCGGTCAGGCGGGCTGACCCGACTGCCGCACGGCTCGCACCTTCTCTCGTCTGCCGGGGCGGACTAGCGTGGTCTCCACGACCACGTTGGAACGCGAACCAGAGGAGCCTTCAGAGTGTCGAGCGAACCCGACGGCGGCAGGGAAAGTGACCAACTGGGGGCAGTGGATCAGTTGCTGCATCGCGGCGAGGCAAATCCCAGGACGCGTTCAGGAATCATGGCCCTGGAAGTCCTCGACACCACCCCCGACTGGCAGCGGTATCGGACCAATTTCGACTATGCATCGCGCCAGATTCCGCGGCTGCGGCAGAAGGTCATCATGCCGACGTTGCCGACGGCGGCGCCTCGGTGGGTGGTCGACCCGGACTTCAATCTCGACTTCCACGTCCGAAGGGTGCGGGTCGCCGAGCCCGGCACGCTGCGCGACGTATTCGACTTGGCCGAGGTCATCCAGCAGTCCCCGCTGGACATCTCGCGGCCGCTGTGGAGCGCCACGCTCATCGAAGGGCTCGCTGACGGCCGTGCGGCCCAGCTGCTGCATCTGAGTCACGCCATCACCGACGGTGTCGGAAGCATCGAGATGTTCGCGCACATCTACAACTTGGAACGCGATCCCGCGCCGATACCGGCGCCGCCGTTACCGATACCCGAGACGCTGTCGTCGAATGATCTTATGCGCCAAGGCATTACGGCCCTTCCGGGGGCAATCGCCGGTAGGGCACGCGGGGCGGTCTCGGGGGTGATCGGGTTGGTCGGAAAGGTGGTCGCCGATCCCGGATCGGCGGTCTCCGGTGCCATCGACTACGCCATGTCGAGTTCCCGGGTACTGCGTCGCGCCGCCCGGCCGTCTCCGCTCCTCAGCATGAGAAGCCTGGCCACCCGTACGGAAGCCATCGACATCCCGCTCGGCGATCTGCACCGGGCGGCCAAGGCGGCCGAAGGTTCGATCAACGACGCTTACCTGGCGGGACTATGTGGCGCGCTGCGCCTTTACCACCAGGCCTTCGGCGTCCCGGTCTCGACACTGCCCATGGCCGTTCCGGTGAATCTGCGTGCAGGATCGGATCCCGCAGGCGGCAACCGGTTCACCGGTGTGAATCTTGCCGCTCCGATCGGCACGGCGGATCCTGCGATGCGGATCCGCAAGATCCGCTCCCAGATGACTGCGCGCCGGGGAGAGGCCGCTATCAACGTCATCGGTACGGTGGCCCCGCTGCTGTCACTGCTTCCGGACCCGGCGCTCGAAGCGATGACGGGGTCTGTCGTCGGGTCCGATGTGCAGGCGAGCAATGTGCCCGGCTATCAGGGCGATACGTTCATCGCCGGCGCGAAGGTGTTGCGGCAGTACGGCATTGGTCCTTTGCCCGGGGTCGCGATGATGGTGGTCCTGGTCTCGCGTAGCGGCTGGTGCACGATCTCGGCCCGCTACGACCGTGCGTCGATCACAGACACCGCGCTGTTCGCACGGTGCCTGAAGGCCGGTTTCGACGAGGTGCTGGCTCTCGCCGGTGACCCACCGCCGACATCGACTCCAGCGACGTTCACCGCCGAGGATGCGACGAACGGCGGATCGGGATCATGAGTTCCGCGCGTGAGATGCGCCTGCCGGGATCAGTCGCCGAGGTCGCGGGCAGCCCGCAGGGTCCGCACATCGGCGCGTTCTTCGACCTGGACGGCACGCTGGTCGCCGGGTTCACCGCCGTGATCCTCACCAGGGAGCAACTGCTGTCCCGCCAGCTCGGCGTCGGCGATTTCATCGGCATGATCCACGCGGGATTGAACCACCAGCTGGGTCGGTCGGAGTTCATCGATCTCATCACCGCCGCCTCGAGGGCGATGCGAGGGCGGTCGCTGAGCGACCTCGACGAGATGGGTGAGCGGTTATTCCGCCAGAAGATCGAATCCCGCATCTATCCCGAGATGCGCGAAGTGGTGCGAGCGCATATGCTGCGCGGCCACACGGTTTGCCTAAGTTCCTCCGCGCTCACCATCCAGGTCGAGCCCGTTGCCCGCTTCCTGGGCATCAGCAACCTGCTCACCAACCGGCTCGAAGTCGACGACGACGGAGTCCTCACCGGTGACGTGATCAAGCCCATCCTGTGGGGTCCCGGCAAGGCGAACGCGGTGCAGCAGTTCGCCGCCGAGCACGACATCGATCTGCGGCAGAGCTATTTCTATGCCGACGGTGACGAGGATGTCGCGCTGATGTACTTGGTGGGCAATCCTCGCCCCACCAACCCGGAAGGGAAGATGGCGGCTGTCGCGCGTCAGCGTGGGTGGCCGATAACGAGATTCACCAGCCGCAGCGGCACGGGCCTGACCTCGGCCGCACGCGCGCTCGCGGGCGCGGGTTCGATGCTGCCTGTTGCCGTCGGTGCGGTGGGATGGGGTCTGCTGACCAGAAACCGGCGTCGCGGGATCAACTTCTTCTCCAGCAACTGGGGACCGCTGCTGCTGGCCGTCAGCGGAGTGAAAGTCAACGTGCTCGGACGGGAGAATCTGACGGCGCAACGGCCGGCGGTTTTCCTCTTCAACCACCGCAACAATTTTGACCCCGTGATCACATCCGCACTGGTCCGCGAGAATTTCACCGGAGTCGGAAAGAAGGAACTCGAATCCGACCCCCTCGTGGGAACGCTGGGCAGGCTGATGGACGCGGTGTTCATCGACCGGGAAGACGCCAAGTCCGCGGTCGAGGAGTTGCACAAGGTCGAAGATCTTGCCCGCAAGGGTATTTCGGTGGTCATCGCCCCGGAGGGCACCCGGCTGGACACGACCGAGGTCGGCCCTTTCAAGAAGGGACCGTTTCGCATCGCGATGTCCGCCCGAATCCCGATCGTTCCTGTCGTCATCCGCAATGCGCAGGTGATCGCGTCACGCAATTCGACGACGATGAACCCCGGAACCGTCGATGTCGCCGTGTTCCCGCCGATCTCGGTTGCCGATTGGACTCCCGACGATTTGGTCGAGCGGATCGCGGGCAT
>CAZEHT010000051.1:0-21130 GCA_964511995.1 uncultured Mycobacterium sp. | reverse complement strand
GGTCAGTCGTCCCCGTACGCGTGTTCTGGGTGCCTGGCAGGCTGCCGATGCGCTCGAAAGTGTTGGGTCTGATAGTGGGCCGTGAAACCTATCGTCCACCCGAGAGGATCCAGCATCGCATCCTGCAGTTGGATCCCACTCGGGCTCGTGTCGTCGCCGGTGATCCGGCAACGGTCGCCCAACTGCGTCAGCAGTGGTTGGAGGAGACAAGGGGCGAAAGTCCCAGAGAATTCGCCGGTTTCGTGTTGCGTCGCGCCAGCTTGGCGATCGAGCGCATCGAATTGCGTTTGCTGGGGCCGGAATACAAATCGCCACGCCTGGTCAAGCCTGAAATGCTGGCGTCGGCAAGGTTCGTCGAAGGATTGCAGCAGATCCCTGGCGCCACCGTCGAGAAGGCCGGTGCGATGCTCGACGAACTGTCCACGGGATGGAGCCGGTTCTCGGTCGACCTGTTGCCGACGTTGGGCCGCGCCGTCTTCAGTAGGGGTTTCGACCCCAACATCGACTATGACCACGGTCAGATCGAGTCCATGCGGCATGCGCTGGAGACCCACCCTGCGGTGTTGCTGTTTTCGCACCGGTCCTATCTTGACGGGGTCATCGTGCCGGTAGCGATGCAGGAGAACGGGCTGCCGCCGGTGCACACCTTCGCCGGGATCAACTTGTCGTTCGGCGCGATGGGTCCGCTGATGCGGCGGTCAGGCGTCATCTTCATCCGGCGCAAGGTCGATGATCCGCTCTACAAATACGTGCTGAGGCAGTTCGTCGGATACATCGTGGAGAAGCGGTTCAACCTCAGCTGGTCGATCGAGGGCACTCGGTCGCGCACCGGAAAGATGTTGCCGCCCAAGCTCGGACTCCTGACCTATGTAGCCGACGCCTACCTGGACGGCCGCAGTGAGGACATCCTGCTCCAGCCGGTCTCCATCAGCTTCGACCAGTTGCACGAAACCCGGGAGTACGCCGCCTACGCCCGCGGAGGTGAGAAGTCGCCCGAAGGCGCGAGCTGGCTGTACAAGTTCATCAAGGCCCAAGGCGAGCGCAACTTCGGCAAGATCTATGTTCGCTTCCCCCAAGCGGTTTCGATGCGTCAGTACCTCGGCCAGTCGCTCGGCGCGATGCCCGCGGACCGCTCCGCGGAACGACTGGCCCTGCAGAAGATGGCCTTCGAGGTCGCGTGGCGGATCTTGCGCTCGACCCCCATCAACGCGACCGGGCTGGTGTCTGCGCTGTTGCTGGCCACTGACGGCGTCGCGCTCACCGTTGAGCAGGTGCATCACACGCTGCAGGATTCCCTGGACTATTTGCAGCGCCACGGCACCCCGGTGAGCGACAGCGCACTGCGGCTTCGCTCGGTCGAGGGGGTGCGGGCGGCACTCGACGCGCTCTCGGGCGGCCACCCGGTGACGCGCATCGATGGCGGACGAAAGGTTGTGTGGCGCATCTCATCTCAGAACGAGCACGAGGCGGCGTTCTACCGCAACTCGGTCATCGACGCGTTCCTGGAAACCTCCATCGTCGAACTTTCGCTAGCATACGCCGACCGTTCCGAGGGCGATCGGGTCGAAGCGTTCTGGCAGCAGACAAGACGATTGCGCCACCTGCTCAAGTTCGATTTCTACTTCGCCGACTCCGCGGCGTTTCGGGACAACATTGCCAACGAGATGGCCTGGTACCCGGATTGGGGGGCGCGGGTGGCGGCCGGCGGTGACGGCATCGGAAAATTACTGCACGACAAGAAGCCACTCATGGCCCACTCGATGCTTCGGCCGTTCGTGGAGGCCTATGCCATCGTCGCCGACGTCCTGCGCGACGAGCCTGCCGAAGTCTCGGAGAAGGACCTCACGAAACGGGCGCTCGGGGTGGGACGACAGTACGCCGCGCAGAACCGCCTCCGTAGCAGCGAATCGGTGTCGGCGCTGCTGTTCGCGACGGCGCGTCAGGTGGCTGCCGACCAGCACCTGCTCGAACCGGGTCCCGGCCTCGATGAACGCCGTCGCGCATTCTTGGGCGAGCTGCGCGGCATTCTCGCCGACATGGATCGGCTCCAAGCGATCTCGGTAAAGCAGTTCGACGAACGTGAAGCCGCCGTGCGCCGGTACGGCCGACACTCCGCTTAGCGCGATTCAATACTCTGAACGGGTGAACGGCCCCGAATCCAGACGTCGCACCACGGTGTGGCCGCTGCTGGTCGGTGTAGCCCTGCTCGCCGGATGCACGGCGGGTGGACTCGCGGCGCTCTCCGCGGCCGAGGCGATGACGGCGACGGGTCTTCCCGATCCGGGACCGGTGACCACCGTCGGGTTGCCGTTCGTTCGCGCCGTCGGCGAGATCGCGGCCGTGATCGCGGTCGGATCGTTCATGTTGGCGGCGTTTTTCGTGCCGCCGCAAGAGTCCGGCGTGCTCGATGCCGCTGGGTATCGCGCGCTGCGCACCGGCGCGATTTTTTCGGGTGTATGGGCGCTCTGCGCGGTCCTGCTGGTGCCGCTCACCGTGTCCGATGTATCCGGCCAACCGCTGCGCGACCACCTCCGCCCGGCGTCGGTGTGGTCGGCAGCCAATCTGGTCGATATCGCCGGGGCGTGGCGGTGGACAGCGTTCCTGGCGGCCGTGGTGACGCTGGTGAGCATCCCGGTGCTGCGGTGGTCGTGGACGCCGGTGCTGTTGGCCGGCTCTTTGGCAACTCTGATTCCCTTGGGCCTGACGGGGCACGCATCGGCCGGAGGGTCTCACGATCTGGCGACGAACAGCCTCTTGATTCACCTGTTCGGCGCCGGTCTGTGGGCCGGAGGCCTGCTGGCCGTGCTGGCTCACGCGCTGCGCGGAGGGGAACGTGCGGACCTTGTTGCCCGGCGGTTCTCCGCGGTCGCGTTCTGGTGCTTCATCGCGATCGCCGTGTCCGGCACGATCAACGCCTTGGTGCGGATCCGGGTGGGCGAGCTGCTGTCCACCGGCTACGGGGTGCTTATCACCGCCAAAGTGGTGGCGCTATGCGCGCTGGGCCTGCTGGGCTGGCGGCAGCGTCGTACTGCCGTCGGCAGGCTCCAGGAGGACCCACGCAACCGAGATCTGCTGGTCCGCCTTGCGCTTGCCGAGGCCGCGATCTTCGCGTTGACGTTCGGCATCGCGGTGGCACTCGGACGCACGCCGCCCCCCGCGCCACGCGTCGCCAACCCCTCGATAACGCGGGTGGAGATCGGCTACGACTTCGCGGGTCCGCCGACGGTGGTGCGCGTGTTGTTCGACTGGCGCTTCGACCTGCTGTTCGGCTCGGCCGCAATCCTGTTGGCGGTGTTGTATGTGGCAGGAGTCCACCGGTTGCGTCGTCGCGGCGATGCCTGGCCGACAGGCCGTTTAGTCGCGTGGCTGCTGGGATGTGTGGTGCTGCTGCTGGCGACTTCGTCGGGTATCGGGCGTTACATGCCGGCGATGTTCAGCATGCACATGGCACAGCACATGCTGTTGTCGATGCTGACACCGATCCTGCTGGCATTGGGCGCGCCGGTGACGCTTGCGCTAAGGGCGCTTCCGGCGGCCGGACGCGGTGATCCGCCGGGACCGCGGGAGTGGCTGCTGGCGGCGTTGCACAGCGGCGTATCGCGTTTCCTGACCAACCCACTGGTCGCTATCGCGCTGTTCATCGTCGGCTTCTACGGTCTGTATTTCGGTGGAATCTTCGACGCGGCCGTGGGCAATCACGCCGCGCACGTGGCGATGAACCTGCACTTCCTGCTGTCGGGGTATTTGTTCTACTGGGTGGTGATCGGCGTCGACGCGACCCCGCGGCCGATTCCGTCGCTGGCCAAACTGGCCATGGTGTTCGCCTCATTGCCGCTGCACGCGTTCTTCGGTGTCGTGTTGATGGGGATGCAGACGGTGCTGGGTGAGCGCTTCTACCGGTCTCTCCAGTTGCCATGGCACACAGACCTTTTGGGTGATCAACACCTGGCGGGGGGTATCGCGTGGTCCGCCGGTGAGGTTCCGCTGGTCGTAGTGATGATCGCCTTGCTCATCCAGTGGACGCGCAGCGACCGACGCACGGCCCGGCGGCTGGATCGGGCCGCCGATCGGGACAACGACGCCGACCTTGCCGCCTACAACGCGATGCTGGCCGAACTCGCACGCCGCGACGGCGGACGAGGCTGACCATCGTCGAATTCGCGACGATCGCGACCTTGCCTCCCATGGCATGACTGGACCCGGCACCCGCACACCCACTCACATCTGCCGGCGTGCCCACGTGCTGTTAGTCTGAATATCAAACTGCGGGCTGGCATACTGGCTGCAGAACTCAGGGGAGCGGTATTGAGGAACGTTGCACTTGCTGATCTGGCCGGAAGGCCATGTCCGATCGCGGCGGCGCTGGAGCTGGTCGGAGAACGTTGGGCGTTGCTCGTCATCCGCGAAATCGCCCTGGGTTCAAGCCGATTCTGCGACATCGTCGCGGGTACCGGCGCGCCCAGGGATCGCATCGCGGCGCGGCTGAAGGCGCTGGAGAGCGCCGGGGTGATTTCACGGGTGCCCGCGCCGCCGCATCACCAGTACCACTTGACGGCTTCGGGACGTGACCTGATGCCGGTGCTCGAGGCCCTCCTCGCCTGGGGGCAGGAGCACGCGGTCAGCCCCGACGACCCACAACGCAAATCGAAGTACCCGGCTTTGAGAGATTACGTCCGCACGCGTGAGAACCAGGAGAACCAATGACCGCTGAGCTGACCGACGCAGCCCCCAGAGAGGGCTGGGGAGACCTCCGTTCACGAGTGGTCTCTTGGCATGACCCGGCGCCGACCACATCGGCCGGAATGCGGATGGCCGGAATCGACTATCTGCGCGCCATGATCGACGGTCAACTGCCGCCACCGCCCATCTCCGGCCTGATGCAGCTCCGGCTGGTATTCGCCGAGCCCGGTCGGGTCGTTTTCTCCTGCGAACCTGACGAATCGGCCTACAACCCGATCGGCTCGGTCCACGGCGGCTTGATATGCACCTTGCTCGACTCGGTTGCCGGCTGTGCTTTGCACAGTGCGCTGCCACAGGGCAAGGGCTATACCTCAGTGGAGATCAAGGTCAACTTCCTCAAAGGCGTGCACCTCGGCAGCGGATCCCTCAAAGCGGTCGGTTCGGTGGTCAAGGTTGGGTCGAGGGTCGGCTTCACCGAGGGAGTGGTCACCGACTCCAGCGGCAAGGTTGTGGCAACCGCGACGAGCACGCTGCTGATCTTCGACGTCTGACTTCGCACAGTTGACTTTGCACAGTCGAATCCCTGTCCACAGATGCGGCGGCCGGGCGGTTCGGCATGCACGCGAGTGTCGCCGGTGTGCTGCTGACTGTCTGCGTGGATCACACACGCCGAACACGCACAGTTAGGACACACCGCTATGTTTGACACACAGCTCACCGTTACCGGCCGCATCATCACCGCCCCTACCCTGCGCCGCGTCGGCGATCAGGAGGTCGTCAGGTTCCGGCTGGCCAGCAACTCGCGCCGGCGCGCCGCCGACGGCAGCTGGGAGCCGGGCAACTCGTTGTACCTGACCGTCAACTGCTGGGGCCGTCTGGCCATCGGAGTGGTCAGCAGCCTCAGCAAGGGCGATGCCGTGGTCGTGGTCGGCACGGTCCACACCAGCGAATACGAAGACCGCGAAGGTGCCCGCCGGTCGTCGCTGGAGATGCGTGCCACCGCTGTCGGGCCGGACCTGGCACGCTACATCGCGACCATCAAGAAGGTGGAGGAAGTGACCGCTCCGGATGGAGCGGCCGAGGTCGGGGCAGTGTGCGACGATGGCGGCGAGACGGCCGTGGATCGGAGCGACGAGAGCGGCCCACTGCCGCTGTCGGCGTGATCGAAGCGCGGGGAGCCCGCCGCGCACTCACCCGGCGGGTGGTGGCTGGCGGGCGCCTCGTGCCTCGGCGCGTCGTCGCCCGCCTAGGATGGTGTGCCGGAGCCACTTCGAGCTCACCTCCCGATCAGAAAGGCGACACTGCGGCATGGCTGAGTTCATCTACACGATGAAGAAGGTCCGCAAGGCGCACGGCGACAAAGTCATCCTCGACGACGTCACGCTGAGTTTCTTCCCGGGAGCCAAGATCGGCGTTGTCGGCCCCAACGGGGCCGGCAAGTCCAGCGTCCTGCGCATCATGGCCGGCTTGGACAAGCCCAACAACGGTGATGCCTTCCTGGCCGGTGGCGCGACCGTCGGCGTCTTGCTGCAGGAACCTCCGCTCGACGAGAGCAAGACGGTCCGCGAGAACGTCGAAGAAGGCGTGCCCGTGAAGGCCAAACTCAATCGGTACAACGAGGTCGCCGAGCTCATGGCCACGGACTACTCCGACGAGCTGATGGACGAAATGGGCCGCTTGCAGGAGGAACTCGACGCCGCCGACGCCTGGGACATCGACTCCCAGCTCGAACAGGCGATGGATGCACTGCGCTGCCCACCGCCCGATGAGCCGGTTACGCGCCTGTCCGGCGGCGAGCGCCGCCGGGTGGCGCTGTGCAAGCTGCTGCTGTCCAAGCCGGATCTGCTGCTGCTCGACGAACCCACCAACCACCTCGACGCCGAAAGCGTTCAGTGGCTGGAGCAACATCTTGCGGCCTACCCGGGAGCGATCCTGGCCGTTACCCACGACCGTTACTTCCTGGACAACGTCGCGGAGTGGATCCTCGAACTCGACCGAGGTCGCGCCTACCCCTACGAAGGCAACTACTCCACGTACCTGGAGAAGAAGGCCGAGCGTCTCGAGGTCCAGGGCAAGAAAGACCAGAAACTGCAGAGGCGGCTCAAGGACGAGCTGGCGTGGGTACGCTCGGGCCCCAAGGCCCGCCAGGCCAAGAGCAAAGCGCGACTGCAGCGCTACGAGGAGATGGCCGCCGAGGCGGAGAAGACCCGCAAACTCGACTTCGAAGAAATCCAGATCCCCACCGGTCCGCGGCTTGGCAACCTCGTCGTCGAGGTGGAACATCTCGACAAAGGCTTCAACGCCCGCCCGCTGATCAAGGACTTGTCGTTCACACTGCCCCGCAACGGCATCGTCGGGGTCATCGGCCCCAACGGCGTCGGGAAGACGACGCTGTTCAAGACCATCGTGGGGCTCGAACAGCCCGACAGCGGCACCGTCAAGATCGGTGAAACCGTCCGCCTGAGTTACGTAGACCAGAACCGCGCCGGCATCGACCCGAAGAAGAACGTCTGGCAGGTCGTCTCCGACGGTCTGGACTACATCGAGGTCGGCCAGAACGAGATCCCCTCGCGAGCCTACGTTTCGGCGTTCGGATTCAAGGGGCCCGATCAGCAGAAGCCGGCCGGGGTGCTATCAGGTGGTGAACGCAACCGGCTGAACCTGGCGCTCACCCTCAAGCAAGGTGGAAACCTGATCCTGCTCGATGAACCGACCAACGACCTTGACGTCGAGACGCTGGGCTCGCTCGAGAACGCGCTGGAGAAGTTCCCCGGCTGTGCCGTGGTCATCAGCCATGATCGGTGGTTCTTGGACCGCACCTGCACCCACATCCTGGCGTGGGAAGGCGACGACGACAACGAGGCGAAGTGGTTCTGGTTCGAGGGGAACTTCGGCGCTTACGAGGAGAACAAGCTCGAGCGGCTGGGGGCAGAAGCGGCCCGTCCGCACCGGGTCACCCACCGGCGGCTCACACGCGACTAATGTTGCCGCTGCGTGCCGAGGAACCGCGACCGCGGCGACGTCCAACGAGGGACGGTACGTAGCTGAGTCAGGAGCTGATCCGCATGACGGAGAATTCCGGTGCTAGTGACCCCGCCATCTGGACCCAGCTTTCGACCGACGACGTCGAGAATCTCCGCCACGCCTACCTGGGCACCTTCCGCGGCCCTCACGGTGACGCCCCAGGTGCCGAAGTCGACGCCGGTGATCTCCGACAGCCGGTCGACGCTGACGCCGTTCCGTCCGCGCTGCTGGCTGCCCAGCTGCGCCTGGCCGGCCACCGACCCGCGGGTGAGATCCGGGTAGCCGTCTATACCCCCGACGATCCCGGTGGGTTCGGACCGGCGCTGCAGATCGTCACCGATCGGGCCGACATGCTGATGGACTCGCTGACCGTGCTGCTGCACCGGGTGGGGGTGGCCTACGCGGCCATCATGAACCCCACATTGCGTGTGCACCGCAGCCCAGCGGGTGACCTGCTGGATTTCACACCGGACGCCGCTGCCGGCGACGACGAAGACGCCACCGTCGAGACTTGGATCCATATCCAGCTGGCAGCGTCGGTGGATCGTCTTGCGCTTGCCGAGGCGAACCGGCTGCTGCCCAGCGTGCTGGCCGACAGCCGCCAGGCGTCGCTGGACGCCGACGAGATGAAAGCCACGCTGACAGGCCTGGCCGCGGTTCTCGACAACGACACCGGGCAACGGTTTCCCGGGCCCGATCGCGGTGATGTCGCCGAATTCCTGCGCTGGGTAGGCGAAGGGCATTTCGTGCTGCTCGGCTATCAGCGCTGCCTCGTGCGTGACGGCCGGTCCACGGTGGACCAGTCGAGCCGGCTCGGCGTGCTGCGGCTGCGTGACGAGGACCTGCCCCGGCTGACCGACAACGACGACGTGGTGGTTCTGGCACGGGCGACCATCCCGAGCTACCTGCGCTATGGTGCCTATCCCTACCTCCTGGTGATACGCGAGAAACCCCGAGCCACGACTGTCGAGCACCGCTTCGTCGGGCTGTTCACCGTCACAGCGATGAACGCCAACGTCTTGGAAATCCCGATACTGTCCCGGCGAGTCCGCGACGCGGTCGCGATGGCGGACAAGGATCCCAGTCAGCCCGGCCAGTTGCTGCTCGACGTGCTGCAGACGGTGCCGCGCTCCGAGCTTTTCGCCCTGAGCGCTCAGCAACTGCATGACATGGCGATGACGGTCCTCGACCTCGGGCCGCGCCGGCGCACACTGCTTTTCCTGCGCGCCGAGGAGCTTGGCCATTTCGTGTCATGTCTGGTGTATCTACCCCGCGACCGATACACCACCGCGGTGCGATTGGCGATGCAGGACATCCTGGTCCGCGAATTAGGCGGCGTCAGCATCGAATACACCGCACGAGTCAGCGAATCACCCTGGGCGCTAGTGCATTTCACCGTGAAGCTGCCCGACGACGCCGTGCTGCGCGACGTCGACGTGTCGCTGGCGAACGAGACGCGGATACAGGACCTGCTCGGCGAAGCGGCGAGAACCTGGGCCGACCGACTGCTCGGCGCGGCTCACGACGGTGCAATCGACCAGCTCTGTGCCGACCACTACGCGTCGGCGTTCTCCGAGGCCTATAAGCAGGCGGTGAGCCCACTCGACGCCATCGCCGACATCGCGATCATCGACGAGTTGCACGCCGACTCGGTCAGACTGGTTTTCGCCGACGCACGCGACGGTGAAAACGCCCTACTGACCTGGTATCTGGGCGGCCGGTCGGCGACGCTTTCCCAGTTACTGCCGATGTTGCAGTGCATGGGTGTGGTGGTGCTCGACGAACGGCCGTTCACCGTCACCCGGACCGACGGGCTGCCGGTGTGGATTTACCAATTCCGGGTGTCCCGGCCACCCTCCGTCGCAGCCGTCCACGATGACGAGGTCGACGACGTCGAACGGCGATTCGCCGACGCTGTCACCGCGATCTGGAAGGGCTGGGTCGAGATCGACCGGTTCAACGAGCTCGTGTTGCGGGCGGGCCTGAGCTGGCAGCAGGTCATAATACTGCGCGCATACGCAAAGTATTTGCGGCAAAGCGGTTTCCCTTACAGTCAGGCCCATATCGAGACCGTTGTCAACGACAATTCCAAGACCGCGTGCTCCCTGGTGGAACTCTTCGAAGCGTTGTTCGACCCGCGCCAGGACGAGGCCGCCAAAGGCCGTCGTGCGCAGTCCGCTGCGGCCGCGGTCGCCTCCGACATCGACGCGCTCGTCAGCCTTGACACCGATCGCGTACTGCGGGCGTTTGCCTCATTGATCCAGGCCACGCTGCGCACCAACTATTTCGTCACCCGGCAGAACTCGGCGCGTGCTCTCGGCGCCGTTTCGATGAAGCTGAACCCGGGGCTGATCGACGAATTGCCTTTGCCGCGGCCCAGATTCGAGATTTTCGTCTACTCGCCCCGGGTTGAAGGCGTACACCTTCGGTTCGGGGCAGTGGCGCGCGGCGGGCTGCGCTGGTCGGACCGGCGTGAGGACTTCCGCACCGAGATCCTCGGCCTGGTGAAAGCGCAGGCCGTGAAGAACGCCGTCATCGTGCCGGTCGGGGCCAAGGGCGGTTTCGTCGTCAAGAATCCGCCCCTGCCCACCGGAAAGCCCGCGGCAGATCGCGACGCGGCCCGCAACGAAGGCGTCGCCTGCTACCGACTTTTCATCGCCGGGCTGTTGGACGTCACCGACAACGTGGAGAGGACCCGCGGCGCCGTGCTGCCGCCCCCGGAGGTGGTGCGCCGCGACGGTGATGACGCTTATCTGGTGGTGGCCGCCGACAAGGGCACGGCGACGTTCTCCGACATCGCCAACGGGGTTGCCGAAGCGTACGGGTTCTGGCTTGGCGACGCGTTCGCCTCGGGCGGTTCGGTCGGCTACGACCACAAAGCGATGGGCATCACCGCCAAAGGGGCTTGGGAGAGCGTCAAACGACACTTCCGGGAAATGGGTCGCGACACCCAGACTCAGGATTTCACCGTGGTCGGCATCGGTGACATGGCCGGCGATGTGTTCGGCAACGGCATGTTGCTGTCCGAGCACATTCGGTTGATCGCAGCTTTCAATCACATGCACATCTTCTTGGACCCCGACCCCGATGCCGCCGCCAGCTGGGCCGAGCGTCAGCGCTTGTTCGACCTGCCGCGCTCGACATGGGCTGACTACGACACGTCGCTGATCTCGCAGGGCGGGGGAGTATTCAGCCGCGAGCAGAAGTCCATCCCGATCAGTCCGCAGGTTCGGGCCGCGCTGGGCCTCGACGACGGCACTACCGAACTGCCTCCGCCGGCGCTGGTGAAGGTCATCCTTAAGGCCCCGGTCGACCTGCTGTGGAACGGCGGCATCGGCACCTACATCAAGGCCGAGACCGAATCCGACGCCGACGTCGGCGATCGCGCGAACGATCTGGTGCGCGTCAACGGAAACCAGGTGCGCGCCAAGGTGATCGGCGAGGGCGGGAACCTCGGGGTCACTCCGCGGGGACGCATCGAATTCGATCTGGCCGGAGGACGGATCAACACCGATGCACTCGACAACTCCGCCGGCGTCGACTGCTCCGACCACGAAGTCAACATCAAGATCCTGGTGAACTCACTGGTGACGCACGGCAGGGTGGGCCGCAAGGAACGCATTGCCCTGCTCGAATCGATGACCGACGAGGTCGGGACCCTGGTGCTGGCCGACAATGCCGCGCAGAACGATCTGATGGGCACAAGTCGGGCCAATGCGGCCAGCATGCTCAACGTTCATGCCCGCCAGATCAAGGAACTGGAGGCGACGCGTGGACTTAATCGGGAGCTCGAGGCACTGCCCAGCGACAAAGAGATCCGGCGTCGCACCGAGGTCGGTCTCGGCCTGACCTCGCCGGAGTTGTCCACACTGATGGCCCACACCAAGCTGGCCCTCAAGGACAAGGTGCTGGCCAGCGACCTGCCCGATCAGGAGGTTTTTGCCGCCCGTCTGCCGTCGTACTTCCCAGCCGAGCTGCGGGAACGGTTCACCCCCGAAATCCGCAGTCACCAACTGCGCCGCGAGATCGTGGCGACCATGCTCGTCAACGACGTGGTCGATACGGCCGGGATCAGCTACGTCTACCGCATCGTCGAGGACGTCGGAGTCCGCCCTGTCGATGCCGTCCGCAGCTACGTGGCCGCCGAGGCGATCTTCGGCATCGGCGACGTGTGGCGCCGAATCCGAAAAGCGAGCCTGGACGACGACATACCGGTGGAGACTTCCGACCGGATGACCCTCGACCTGCGCCGCCTGATCGACCGTGCCGGACGTTGGTTGCTCAACAACCGCCCACAACCCCTGGCCGTCGGCGCGGAGATCAACCGGTTCGCCGCGAAGGTCGCCGCGCTGACGCCGCAGATGATGGACTGGCTGCGCGGCGACGAACTGGCGATCGTGAATCAGGACGCCGGCAACTTCATTTCACACGGAACGCCCGAGGGACTCGCATACGCGGTGGCCACCGGGCTCAATCAGTTCAGTCTGCTCGATGTCATCGACATCGCCGACATCGTCGACCGCGACCCCGCCGAAGTGGCCGACACTTATTTCGCGCTCATGGACAACCTGGGCACCGAAGGGCTGCTCACCGCCGTTTCCGGACTGCCCCGCGATGATCGTTGGCATGCGTTGGCGCGCTTGGCGATTCGTGACGACGTCTACAGTTCGCTGCGAGCCTTGACATTCGACGTGCTGGCGGTCGGCGAACCCGACGAGACCGGGGAGCAGAAGCTCGCCGAGTGGCAGCACAACAACGGCTCGCGGTTGGACCGCGCTCGCCGCACCCTGACCGAGGTCTACGCCGACGACGAACGCGACCTCGCCACACTGTCGGTTGCAGCACGCCAGATTCGCAACATGACGAGGACCGGCGGAATGGGGTCGAAAGGTTGAGCAAAGTCGGGTTCGTCACGCCCGTTGGAGTGCGCTGGTCGGACATCGACATGTACCAGCACATCAATCACGCGACGATGGTCACGATCCTCGAAGAGGCCCGCGTTCCCTTCCTCGCCGACGCGTTCGGTCCCAGCATCATAACCACCGGTCTGTTAATTGCCGAGGTGCGAGTGTCCTACAAAGGACAGCTCCGCCTGGTGGATTCACCCCTGCAGGTGACCATCTGGGTGAATCGTCTGCGCGCGGTGGACTTCACACTGGGCTACGAGGTGAGATCGGTGAATGCCGAACCGGACTCCAGGCCCGCCGTGATCGCCGAAACGCAGTTGGCCGCCTTCGACATCGACCAACAGCGGCTGGTCCGGCTTTCGCCGCAGCATCGCGACTATCTCCAGCAATGGCTGCGATAAACGCTCTCGTCCTGCGCCAGACCGGCTAGAACGGCGAGTTGACCATGGAGTGCGCGGCCATCTCCAGGTAGTCGAGGAGCGCTTTGCGGTGCTCCGCGTCAAGGGTGCGCGGGTCGATTTCGGCGACCGCGGTGTGCATACAGCGCAACCAGGCGTCACGCTCGACAAAGCCGATGCGAAACGGGTTGTGCCGCATTCGTAGTCGGGGGTGGCCGCGCTGATCGGAGTATGTGCGTGGGCCGCCCCAGTACTGCTCCAGGAACATCCGGAGACGGTCCTCGGCGCCGGAAAGGTCTTCCTCCGGGTAGAGAGGCCGGAGCACCTCGTCGTCGCGGACCAACTCGTAGAACCGCGCGACGATGGCCCGGAAGGTTTCATGACCGCCCACGGCGGCGTAGAAAGACTGCTCGACCTCGGACACCGCTCCATTGTCCAGCGCGCCGGATGCAACGGCGTGACCACCCCCCGCGACCCGATATCGGCATGCGGACTCGTGGACACAATGTAATTGCCGTGCGATGACCGGCGATCCGTGGTGGACTGTGCGCGGAGGGCGAATGGCGCACCGTAGCTGGAACCTGGCAAATAGGGCTGGCCACCGCGCCGCGGCCGGCTTGGCCGCGGCGCACGCGGCGCCGTCCCTGCACAGCGTCGACGCCCCGCGTGACAACGGATCATTATGGGGCCGGCGGCGGGTCTTGCTGCTGAACTCGACCTACGAGCCGTTGACCGCATTGCCGCTGCGCCGCGCGATTGTCATGCTGCTGTGCGGCAAGGCCGACGCCCTTCACGACGATCCCGCAGGTCCGGTCATCCACTCGGCGACACACACGATCGCGGTGCCGTCGGTGATCCGGCTACGCAGCTATGTTCGAGTGCCCTACCGGGCCCGCATCCCGATGACCAGGGCAGCGCTGATGCATCGGGATCGCTTCCGCTGCGCGTACTGCGGAGGCAAGGCGGACACCGTCGATCACGTCGTGCCCCGAAGCCGCGGTGGCCAGCACACGTGGGAGAACTGCGTGGCGTGCTGCGCATCGTGCAATCACCGCAAAGCCGACAGGCTGCTTGCCGAAATGGGCTGGACGTTGCGCCCCGCCCCGACACCGCCCACGGGCCAGCACTGGCGGCTGCTGTCGACCGTGAAGGATCTCGATCCGGCCTGGGCGCGGTACTTCGGCGAAGGCGCCGCATGACCTCGGTTGCCGCTCCATCGCGCGATATGTGGGATAGGTTATCCGCGTGAGTGTTGCGATGACACATGGCCTGATCGGCGGAGTGCCGCTGCTGGTCATGCTGATATTGGCCCTGCTGATCTTCAGGCGCCCCAGCCATCATCCGAAGTCCTACAAGCTCTCCGAGCAGTGGACATCCAGCCCGATCCTGTGGGCCGCCACCGGCGAGAAGATCGGTGACGGCCACGGCCACGGTTCGTCCGGCTACATGGTGGGAGGTGGCGCAAGTGGCCGGTGGTAAGCACAGCATCGCGACCATCGACCCGGGGCCGTTGCCGACCGGCTGGGCGGTGACGTCGTCGGGCAGGCTGTCGGGGGTAACCGAGCCGGGTGAACCGTCGGAAACCTACCCGTTCTCGATCAAGGACCGGGTCGCCCTCGACGACGCGCTCAAATACGGCTCGCGTGCTTCAAAAGCACGGTTCGCCGTCTACATCGGCGACCTCGGCGGCGACACCGCGGCCCAGGCGCGCGCGATCCTCGGCAGGGTGCCCACCCCGGACGACGCGTTATTGCTCGCGGTGTCACCCAACCAGCGGGCGATCGAGGTGGTATACGGGTCCGGCTTACAGGGTCGGGGCGCAGGTTCGGCGGCTCCGCTCGGCGTGGCCGCTGCGGCATCGGCGTTCAAAGAGGGCAACCTGATCGACGGTCTGATCAGCGCCATCCGCGTGCTGTCGGCCGGCATCTCGCCCCCCTGAGGTTCCCTGACACGAGATTGCCCACGACTCCGGCGCGAAGCAATGACGCTTCGTAACTCGTGTCGGTCCGCGTGTCAGCTCGCGTCGAATGTCCGGGCTTTCAGCGCCCGCACCACTCCCGCCCGTCCTTCGAGCACCAGCCTGCGCAGAGCGGGCGGATGCTGCCCCTCCAGGAAGGTGTCGGCGGCTTGCAACCCGGCCTCGCTGATGTCCCACGAGGGATACAACCCCACGATGACGGTCTGTGCGACTTCGCTGGACCGACGCTCCCACACGCCGCCGATCTCGTCGAAGTAGCGCCGGGTGAACGGAGTCAGCAGTTCGCTCTGTCCGGGCGCGACGATTCCGCCGATGATGGCGCGGCTGGTGATGTTGGGCAGGGTGTCATCTTCGATCACGGTGGTCCAGGCGGCTTCCTTGACCGCAGGCTGAGGCCGGGCGGCGGCCGCGGCGGCCGCCTGCCGTCGGCCCGCGGCGGTGGGATCGCGCTGCGCCTCGGCATCGATGAAGGGTGTCTGAGTCCCCTCGGCGTCGATGTGACCGGACCTTGCGAGCGCGGTGACGATCCGCCACCGCAGGTCGGTGTCGACCACGAGGCCCGGCAGGCCCAGATCCGCTGGATCGCTGTCGAACAGGTCTGCCAGTAGCCTGACGTGCCGTTCCGAAAGCACCGAGGCGCACAGCGCGTTGGCGTACGCCAGCTGGTGATCGGAGCCCGGTGCGGATGCCCTCGCCAGATCAACGAGCCCGTCGGCGAACAAAGGCCAGCCCTCCGATGCGGCCCAGCCGGGCTCCGCGTAGGACCCCAGCGTGGTCTGGGCCTGCAGCAACAGCCGCTGCGCCACACCCACCTCGGTCTCGGCTGCGACGCCGCCCGACACTATGGCCACGAAGTCACGTGCCTTCAACTCGGCGTCACGCGTCATCTCCCACGCCGACGACCACACGAGGGTCCGGGGGAGCGGTTCGGCGATGTCGGCGATACGGGTCAGCGCGCATTCCAGTGAGTCGGGGTCCAGTCGCAGCGAGCAGTAGGTGAGGTCGTCGTCGTTGACCAGTATCAACTTGCCTCGCGGAATGCCTTGCAGCGCAGCAACGTCCGTGGTGGGGCCGGCGACGTCGAGTTCCGCGCGGTGCACGCGGACGAGCTTGCCGTCCTGGTCGTCGTAGATGCCGACGGCCAACCGGTGCACGCGGGTCTCCCCGGCGCCCGGCGCCGCGCCGCCCTGTTCGATCGTGAACCGCGAGAACTTCCCGTCGGCGTCGACGTCGAAGTCGGGGCGCAGCGTGTTGAGTCCGGTGGTCTTGAGCCATTGCCGGCCCCAGTGGGACAGATCTCGACCCGAGGATTTCTCCAGGGCTCCAAGGAGATCGCCGAACGTCGCGTTGGCGAATGCGTGGTCGCGGAAGTAGTCTCGCAGGCCCGCCAGAAAGGCGCCGAGACCGACATAGGCCACCAACTGCTTGAGCACACTCGCGCCCTTGGCATAGGTAATGCCGTCGAAGTTGACCTCGACGGCGTGCAAGTCGGGGATGTCGGCCGCTACCGGATGCGTCGAGGGCAACTGGTCCTGCCGGTATGCCCACGACTTTTCGGCATTGGCGAAGGTCGTCCAAGCCTGCGTGTACTCGGTGGCCTCGGCCTGGCACAGCACCGAGGCAAACGTCGCGAACGACTCGTTGAGCCACAGGTCGTCCCACCACCTCATGGTGACCAGATCGCCGAACCACATGTGGGCCATCTCGTGCAGCACCGTCTCGGCGCGCCGCTCGTATGATGCCCGCGTCACCTTCGACCTGAAGACGTAGTCCTCTAGAAATGTCACCGCGCCGGCGTTCTCCATCGCGCCGGCGTTGAATTCGGGCACGAACAATTGGTCGTATTTGCCGAACGCATAGGGAGTTCCGAAGTTGTCGTGGTAGAAGCCGAATCCCTGTTTTGTTTCGGTGAACAGCCGCTCGTGGTCCATGTATTCCGCGAGCGAAGCGCGGCAGAAGATACCGAGCGGGATCTCGCCGTGGGAGTCGGAGTAGACGTCGCGCCACACCGCGTACGGTCCGGCGATCACCGCGGCCAGGTAGGTGCTCATCCGCGGCGTGGTGGCAAACGTGTGGACAGTGACGTCCCCGTCACGCTCAGCGGTCGCGGTAGCGCCGTTGGAGACCACCTGCCAATGAGCTGGAGCGGTGACGACGACATCGAAGGCGGCCTTGAGATCCGGCTGGTCGAAGCAGGCGAACACGCGTTTGGCGTCGGCGGTCTCGAACTGCGAGTACAGATAGACCTCGCCGTCCGAAGGGTCGACGAAGCGATGCAAGCCCTCGCCGGTGTTGGTGTAGCGGTAATCGGCGTCGATGAAGGCGACATTGTGTTCGGCCAGCCCGCGCAGTGCCACTCCGGTGGACTCGTCGTAGCCGGAGATGTCGATGTCGCGGTCGTTGAGCGTCGCGCGGTGGATCTTGTCTGCCGCGATGTCGATGTAGGTGTCGGCTCCGGCGGTCGCGTCGAATTCCACCCGTGTCACCGAGCGGAATGTCCGCTCACCTGGGTTGCCGCTGCCGTCGGTCAAGTCGAGTGCGATGTGGTAGCGCGCGACGCTGACCAATGCCGCTCGTTCGACGGCCTGATCCTGAGTCAGATTGGGAAGTGCCACGCTGGTCAACACTAGCCGCAGCCGGGAAGATCATCCTTGGCGCTTGCCGTTGTGCCAAAGGTAGCCATAGTCAGTTGTGCCCACATCGAGAGGATCGACAATGTCGCAGACATCCCGCGCCGATTTCTGGTTCGACCCGCTATGCCCTTGGTGCTGGATCACGTCTCGCTGGATCCTCGAAGTCGAGAAGGTTCGCGAAATCGACGTCCAATTCCACGTCATGAGTTTGGCGGTGCTCAACGAAGGACGCGACCTTTCCGAGCACTACCAGGAATTGATGAAGGTGGCGTGGGGTCCGGTGCGGGTCGCGATCGCGGCGGAACAGGCCAACGGACCGGAGGTCTTGGCACCGCTTTATACGGCGATGGGTACCAGGATTCACAACGAGAACAACAAAGACTTGGCCGATGTCATCGCCGAGTCGCTGGAGGAGGTCGGCCTTCCCCCCGACCTCGCGGAAGCGGCAACCTCCGACAAGCTCGATGACGCTCTTCGCAAGAGCCATCATGACGGCATGGACGCCGTCGGCAACGACGTGGGCACACCGACCATCCACGTCAACGGTGTCGCGTTCTTCGGCCCCGTGCTGTCCCGCATTCCGCGCGGCGAGGAAGCCGGCAAGTTGTGGGACGCAGCGGTGACGTTCGCGTCCTACCCGCACTTCTGGGAACTCAAGCGCACCAGGACCGAGGCACCGGAATTCGATTGATGTACAAGCCGATCCGGATCATGGCCGCGACGCCGGACGAAACTGGGATCACTTACACAGGTCGGCTATCTGGGAGCTGGCTTTCTGGACGTCATCGAATTGTGGGTTTCCCCGGCCGAAACGACGGTGGCAGGGGTTTGCTCGACGTGGGGGGCGTTGCCCGCTGGGCGCAAGGCGGCCCACACGGCGATACCTGCCGCGATTACCGCGATAGCCAGAGCGATTCTGCTGATCCAGGGAAACGGTTGCGTCCGCGGTCGAGCGTGCGCCGGGCCGCGATCTGCTGATTCCGCTGCGGTGTCGGCCATGGGTTGGATGGTAGAAGAGATAAGAAGTCCAACCGGAAATTCCGGTGTGTATTGCACAAACCAAGCGCCACCGCAACGCTTTTCAAGAAGAGGTGTCGGGTGAACCGTTCTGTCACAGACACTTTGATGTAAATGCCCCGGTGCGAGGTGGCGGGCACTATCTGCATGCGGTGCGGAGGCCAGCCTTCGCTGTCGGCTGAGCCGTCGTCTCCGTTCCTGCCGCAGCCGTCCTTGGCCGCAAGCTCTGGCGTAACCATCGGCGTTCGTGGCACCGCCGGCGGCAGACGGGCCGAAGCTGATTGCGGGAGACCTTCGGCGGGTCCTCACTTCGTGGCGACCCGACAACGGTGCGCGAAAGTTATGGTGGGCGCCATGCGCGTCTACCTCGGCTGCGACCATGCCGGTTACGAACTCAAACAGGTCATCATCGAGCACCTGACAGCCACCGGACACGAACCGATCGATTGTGGAGCCTTCGCCTACGACGCGGAGGACGACTACCCTGCGTTTTGCATCGCGGCAGCGGTCAGGACGGTCGCCGATCCAGGGAGCCTTGGCATCGTGCTGGGCGGATCGGGGAATGGTGAACAGATTGCGGCCAACAAGGTGCCGGGGGCGCGCTGCGCACTGGCCTGGAACAGTCAGACCGCGGCTCTGGCCCGCGAGCACAACAACGCACAACTGGTCGGGATCGGGGCTCGCATGCATACCCACGCCGAAGCCCTGGCCATCGTCGACGCGTTCCTGGACGCGAAGTGGTCGGAAGCTTCGCGCCACCAGCGGCGCATCGACATCCTCGCGGAGTACGAGAAAACGCACACGGCGCCCGTCGTGCCCGGTGCGCCGGAGTAGGTGTGCCGGAGGGTCACGCACTTCACCGTCTCGCTCGACTGCACCAGCGCCGCTACGGCCACGCCCCGGTGCGAGTCGGTAGCCCGCAGGGTCGCTTCTCGTTGGGCGCAGCGCAGGTGGACGGCCGTGTTCTGCGCAGCGCCGAGGTGTGGGGCAAGCATCTGTTCCATCACTACGCAGGCGGCCACGTGGTCCATGTCCATCTCGGCCTCTACGGTGTGTTCACCGAGTTCGAGACATCGGCTGTACCGGACCCGGTCGGCCAGGTGCGGATGCGGATGGTTGGGCGGCACTACGGGACCGATCTGCGTGGGCCGACCGTGTGTGAGGTGATCTCCGATGCCGACATCGCCGACATCGTCGCCCGCCTGGGCCCGGACCCGTTACGCGCCGACGCCGACCAGTCCGTCGCCTGGGCGCGAATCACCAAGTCCCGCAGACCGATCGCCGCATTGCTCATGGATCAGTCGGTGCTCGCCGGCGTCGGCAACGTCTACCGCAGTGAACTGCTGTACCGGCATCGCGTCGACCCGTACCGGCCGGGTGCGGCGATTACTCCCGGCGAATTCGATGCGATTTGGATCGACCTCGTCGGGCTGATGAAGATCGGGGTGCGCCGCGGCCAGATCGTCTCGGTGCGGCCCGAACACGACCGCGGCGCGCCCTCGTACCGCCCCGGGAGGCCGCGGACCTATGTCTACCGGCGGGCAGGCGAATTATGCCGGGTGTGCCAAACGAAGATTGTGACCGCCGATCTCGACGGTCGCAACCTCTATTGGTGTCCGGCCTGTCAGAGCTGAGTTCCGCATATCTGTTCTCACCGACCGTGAGGGCTATGCGGCTATTCGGGCCGGCTTTCCTGCGTAGGGCTCACGCTCGGCGATGGCGTCAGAAGCCGC
Source organism: uncultured Mycobacterium sp. (assembly GCA_964511995.1). Classification (GTDB taxonomy): domain Bacteria; phylum Actinomycetota; class Actinomycetes; order Mycobacteriales; family Mycobacteriaceae; genus Mycobacterium. Next base: position 760 of record CAZEHT010000051.1, on the reverse strand, counting down.
CGAAGTCGCCGCCGCCGAAATCCCCCCAGCCGCTCGAGTCCGCGCTGCCGCCGTCCCACCCGCCGAAGTCACCCCCGCCGGCGTCCTGCCCCGCGTCCAGGCCTTGGTCGTAACCCTGGTCGAAGCCCGAACCGAAGCCGCTCTCAAAGGCCTGCGCGTCATAGCTGACTCCGTGCATGCCGGAGAACAGCGCGTCGAACATCAGCATCGACCCAATGCCCCAGGCGCCGGCGACCAGCGCCGGCTTCCACCACGGCTCGGAGTACCAGCCGGCCGGCACCGGGCGACCCGCGACGCGTCCACCCGGGTAGTAGTTTGGCGTCCGCGGTGACGGTGTGGGCGATGCCTCGATCTCCCGGCCCTCGAACTGCACACGGCGGTCCTCGGTGACCGTGCCCGCCCACTTCTGCCCCGACAGGGTTTCAAGCTCGGGCCCCGGGTCCATGCCCATTGCCGTGCGCGCCGCGCGCACGTAGTAGAGGCCCTCCATGGCGCTTTCCTTGGCCAGCATCGCCTGCTTGACGGTGCCGGCCTGCTCGATCTGCGACGATGCCGCGGTGTAGCGCTCCGAAGCGTCGGCCATCGCCTGCCGCGACGCGTCGTCGGTGCCGGAAAGATTGAGCACCTGGCCGCCGAGGCGTTCGATGACACGGCGGGCGTCGGCCTTTGCGTCGTCGAGCGATGCCGCGTTGCGCCGCCCCGATGCCCGCGAGGACGAGTAAACGACGAAACCCAACGCCGCGACGACCAACAGGATGAG
>CAZEHT010000050.1:0-26037 GCA_964511995.1 uncultured Mycobacterium sp. | reverse complement strand
ACGGCCGAGATCGCGCCGGGCGCGCCGGCCGCCGACACGTATGCGAAATTGGTCGCCGCACAACGAGCGTTGTCCGAAGCACTGGGCCGGGGGGGAGTTGCCGACGTTGCGGAGGCGCGTCGATTCGATCGCTCCCGGATGGAGTTGGTCGGTCGGCGTGACCGGCTGACCGCGACGCTGTCCGGTCTGATCGGAGACGACGGGCTGGCGGCGTTGAGGGAGCGGTTGCGGTCACTGCACGACGGCCTGCCGCAGGCGGCCGGGCCGGTGGATCCACAGGTGGCGCGCGCCGAACTGGACGTGGCCGACAGCGCGTTGAAGGCGGTCGCCGACCGCTGCGAGATGCTGCGCGAGCACGCCGTTGATGCTCGCAAGCGGTCCGCCGAGGATGCGACGCAGGCAGTCGTTCTGCGCGAGAGATACGAGAGTGCGCGACGAGAGTGCACGAACGTGGGGGATCGGCTGGCCGCACAGCGAGAGTCCGTCGCCGACGACGACCTTGCGATACGGGCGCAGGCTACCCGTGAAGACGCCGCCATGGCACACCAGACGGTCGCGACACTGGCGGCGGCCCTCGTCGAAGCGTCCCCCGAGGTGGTGCGGGCCGAACTGGCCGCCGCAACCGACTCTGCCGAGACGATGGCGCGCCGCCGCGACGAGGCCAAGCGGGCCTTGCACGATGTCGGCGTGGAGTTGGCGCTCATCGGTACGGAAGGCCGTGCCGACAAACTCGATGCCGCGCGGGCCCATCGTGAACACACCGCCGCCGAATACGCCCGCGTCCGTCGGCGCGCCCACGCCGCGAAGCTGCTGCGCGACGTGATGACCCGCCATCGCGACACCAACCGCCTCAGGTACGTCGAGCCGTTCCAGGCAGAGGTACAACGGTTGGGCCGCCTGGTGTTCGGCCCGTCGTTTCATGTCGAGGTCGACAGTGACCTCAAGATCAGCAGCCGTACCGTCGACGGCACTACGGTGCCTTTCGAGTCGCTGTCGGGGGGAGCGAAAGAGCAGCTCGGCATCGTGGCGCGGCTCGCGGTCGCGGCGCTGGTGGCCAAGGAGGACACCGTGCCCGTGATGATCGACGACGCACTGGGATTCACCGATCCCGATCGGTTGGCGAAAATGGGCCAGGTGTTCGACGCGGTCGGGTCGCAGGGGCAAGTCATCGTGCTGACGTGTCAGCCGCAGCGATACCACGGTGTCGCCGGAGCCCACACGATCGTGTTATCCGAGGTGGTCTGACCCACCGCGTGCCGTCGCACTCCTATGCGATCCATGCGGATCGTGTCGGATTCACGCGGACAGCGCGTCGGAAATCCGGCAAACCGGCAGTGCCTCGGCAATGCGGTCGACAACGTAGCGATTCACCAGCATCCCGAGATGTCCCACCCCGCCGACCGTCACCCGTTCCGCCTGGCCGTGGCCGGGAACCGACCGCAGACCGGGCACCACCAAATCCAGCGGAGCGGTGAACGCCAACCACCGCACCCCCGTCGGCGGCGGCTCGCAGGCGAGCCGGCGCAACACCGGCGAGTCTTCCCGCAATGCCCGCGCTATCGCTCCGAACGGCAGGAGCTTCGCCCAGGGCGATCCGCCGAAAGGCGCCCCGAGCGTGACCACTGTGTCGACCCGGCCGCGCAGCCGGTCGTCGGCGATAGCCTGCGCGATCAGGACGCCACCCAGGCTGTGCCCCACCAGGTGAATCTTGTCGGCTCCGGTTTCGGACAGAATCCTTCGGGCCTCGGTGACGAGACGATCCGCGAGCCGCTCCACCGAGGTTCCAAACGGTAAGTAGGTGAAGGACTCCACGGCGGCCCCCCGCGCTTGCAGGGCACGGGCGACAACCGTCCAGCTTGCGTCGCTGCCGCAGAAGCCATGCACCAATAGGACGGGGCGAAGGGGAAGCGAATGGGATTGTGGCGGTCGCCGCCCGTTCTCGGGTGCGCCTACCACCATGGACATCGGTGTTCTTGTCGCCGTCGACACCAACATGGTGAGTTCGGATGCGCAGACGATTGCGGCTCGTCCCAACGATTCGACGGCCTTCCGGGTGTCGCTGACCTGACTGCGTGCCGGGGTCACCGGGAGCGCTCGGGGGTCTCGGCGTTGCCGGCCCGCGGCGCCGTCACGACGGGTGTCTGTATGCACGGTCCTCACCGCCTTCGGTAATCTCTCAAATCAAGTACGTGGCAACGAGTGTCGGCGTTCAGATGCTGTCAGCGCGCGAGTAATGGGCTACTCAAGAATCGTGCCGGCGATTACCTCTTGCGATCCGCAAAGCGTTCAAAGGGGTTCGAGCGTCCCGCCAGAAGGTGATTCAGCATGCCGGACGATCGGCAATCACGCAGCTCAGCCGCTACGGGTGTGCTCGCGCGCGGCTGTGGTATTGCTGTAAGCCGGGTGCGGCGACACTTGTTGCGGTCAGAATGGTGGCGATGATTCCTAGTGCCAAACGCCTGCGGGCGCACTATCGGCGGTTGCCGCTGCCGGGTGTCCGCTCCGTGCGCCGGCCGGTCACGCCGGGCGGTAGGGACGAATTCGACTTGCGCTACGCGCGTGCCGGGGTGCCGACGCGGCTGCCCGTGGTGATCATTCCCGGCGGTCCCGGCATCGCCTCGATACAGCAGTACCGCAACCTGCGCCGCCGGCTGGCCCGGCGCGGCTTCGACGTCATCATGGTCGAGCATCGCGGGGTCGGAATGTCAAGGGCGGACGACACCGGGGACGATCTGCCGCCCGAGGCGATCACCGTGGAACAGGTCGTCGACGATATCGCCGCGGTACTCGACGATGCGCACGTCGATCGCGCGGTCATCTACGGCACGTCCTACGGTTCGTACATCGCCGCCGGCGTCGGGGTGCGTCATCGGAAGCGGGTGCAGGCCATGGTCCTGGACTCGCCGGTGCTTTCGGCACGTGACATCCACGCCATGCGCGATGCCGTCCGCGGCCTGCTACTCACCGGCACGAACCCGGACGGCGTACGCTTGGCGCCCAAGGCTCGCCGGCTCATCGACATGGGTGTGCTGACCTCCTCGTCGGTCGAGGCGGCCTCCACGCTGTACGGCTACGGGGGAGCCCGGCTCCTCGAACGACAGCTCGACCTGCTGCTGCGAGGCCGCACCCTGTTGTGGCGCGGCGTGGAGCGCATGACGGTGATGTCGGTTCAGAAGGTCCCGTACTACAACGAGTTCGACCTGGTCGGCCGGATTGCGCTGCGGGAGTTGGACTTTGTCGGCGAGCCGGATGGCCTGCCGCTGGATCCCTCCGAGTCGATGAAGTTCATGCGCGACGAGGTGGCAGGTCCGGCAGCGTTTTTCGAAGCCGAGCCCTACGATCTGACCGCCGAGATGCCCCGGTTCGACTGGCCGACCGTGGTGCTCTCGGCCGGCCGGGATCTCACCACGCCGCCCCCCGTGGCCGAGCGGGTCGCCGGGTTGATCCCCGGCGCTGCACTCGTGCGGCTGCCCTCGGCGGCGCACAGTGTCATCGACTTCCGGGAGCGCGCGGCGTCGGAGGTGATCGCCGCGGTCCTGCGGGGTGAACACGACCGGCTACCGCGGCGCTCCGCCGAACTCGACGCTCTTCCGGAGAGTCCGGTGCTCAGGCTGCTGGTGTCGGCGATCGGCGTGGCAGCGGTTGTCGAAGGCGTGCTTCCGCCCGCGTTTACTTGACGAAGCCGACCATGGTGTAGTCCAGGTCCCCGATCCCGGCGGGACCGAAATTGGCCAGCGTGCTTCGCACACCCACATTTCCGGGCGATTGCGTCAGCGGCAGGGAGAACCCTTCGGCCCAGATCATCTCGTCGAGCTCGTTGGCCAGCGCCCGCGCCTTGTCCGGGTCGAGCTCGTCGAGCACCTGCTCGATCTTGGCGTCGATTTCCGGTGACCCGATCTTGCCGAAGTTGGATTCGGCACCGGAAGCATAGATTTGAGTCAGGCAGCACAGCGGGAACGCGTCGCCCACCCAGCTGAACTGCGCGATATCGAAGTCGCCGACGTTGATGTGGTTGCTGAAGAAGCCGCTTCCGCCCTTGGCGTCGAGTTCGAGGTTGACCCCGATCTGCGCGAGGTTGTTCTGGGCGATTTGCGCGAACTGCCGCGTGCTCTGTGCATCGTAGAGCACGTCGCGGATCGTCAGCCGGCGGCCGTCCTTCTCGCGGAACTGACCGTTGAGCTTCCAGCCCAGCGCATCGAGCTCGGCATTGGCTTTCTCCGGGTCGTAGGCGACCACCGCGCTGTTGTCCTGGTAGCCCTTCTGGCCCGCGACGAAGATGTGGTTGTTCAGCGGGACCGGATTGTCGACGAGTCCCCGCTGGGTGACATCGGCGATCGCCTGGCGGTCAATGCCTTTGGCGATCGCCAGCCGCAGGTCGCGATCGGCCAGGATCGACCCCGGCGCTCCGTTGAACGTGAAGTGGTACCAACTCGGGGCGGGCGCGCGCCGGATGCTGATCCCCGGGGTGTTGCGGGCGAGGGTCAGGTCGTCCAGCGATCCCAGGCCGGCGGCGTCGATGGTGTTGTTCTGCAGTGCCGGGATCAGGGCTGCGTCGTCGAGGACGAGGTAGGTCACCGAATCGAGCAGCGGCGCCGTGCTCCACCATTGCGGGTTGCGGGTCAGTGTGATCCGCTGGGCGGTTTTGTCGACCGCCGACACCAGGAACGGCCCAGCCGACGGGCCGGGTCCGTTGAGGTAGCCCTTGTTGAAAGCGTCCGGGGTGGCGGTGACGCTCTTGGGCAGCAGCATGCCGTTGCCGGCGAACATGCCACGCCATTCCACATAGGGTTTGGCGAAGGTGATGACGGCCTGGCGGTCGTCGACGCCGCGGGCCACCGAGGCGACCCGGTCACTGCCGCTGGCGCTGGCGATCTGGAACGCCTTGTCCTTGCCGTTGGTGGCGTTGATCTGGGAGGCGATGTCCTCCCAGGTGATCGGCGTGCCATCGGACCAGAGCGCTTTCGGGTTGATCGTGTAGGTGACGACCTGCGGATTTTCGCCGGTCAACGCGACGTCGGTGAAGTAGTCGGTGTTCACCGTGGTCGATCCGTCCGGGGCCACCCGAAACGCCCGCGGCATCGTCCATTTGAGCAGGTTCCCGAAGTCGGCCTGGTTGCCGTCGATGTGCAGCGGGTTGAAGTTCGAGGGGAACGCCGTCAGCGCCAGCCGCAGGTTGCCGCCCTGGCGCAGTAATGCTGGGTCTTGCGGGTTGATGTCGCTACTGTTGCCGACTTCGGCGTCGCCTCCGACGCGGGGAGGTTCCGGCGTTCCGCCGAAGCACCCGGCCAGCATCACAACGGCAACAAGGAGCGCGGCGCCACGGCTTCGGAACGTCATGCGCACCGATGTTAACCGCAGCTCGCGCAACTACCCCGGCACCTTGGCGTGCGGCACGGCCGCCAGCAGCTTCTGCGTGTACTCGTGGCGGGGGCGAGTGAAGACGGCGTCGGCATCGCCATGTTCGACGATCTCGCCCTTTCGCATCACCGCCACCGTGTGGGCGAGGTGCCTGACCACCGCGAGGTCGTGTGAGACGAACAGATAAGACAGACCGAGCTCGTCCTGCAGGTCGAGAAGCAGGTTGATGATCCCGGCCTGGATGGACACGTCGAGTGCGGACACCGGTTCGTCCAGAGCAAGGATCTTGGGTTGGGTAGCCAGTGCGCGGGCGATGCCGATGCGCTGTTTTTGGCCGCCGGAGAACTCGGTGGGGTAGCGGGCCGCGTCCGAGCGTCTCAGGCCGACGATGTCGAGCAGTTCGGCCACCCGGGCCTGGACCGCCGCCTTGCGCAAGCCATTGGCCTGCAATGGTTCGGCGAGGACGTCGGAGACCGGTAAGCGTGGATCGATGGACGCGATCGGGTCCTGGAACACCACCTGAAGGTCTTTGCGCAGGGCGCGCCGGCGTGCCCGGTCCAGGGTCGCGACGTCGTCGCCGAGGACCTCGATGCTTCCCGCTTGAGGCGCCGCCAGCTCCAGGATTTCGTGCAGCGTCGTGGACTTGCCCGAACCCGATTCCCCGACGATGCCCAGCGTCGTTGCGCGGGGCAACTCGAAACTGATGCCGTCGACGGCGCGTACCTCGCCGATGCGCCGGCGGAATACCACACCCTTGGTCAGCTGATAGGTCCTCGTGAGGTCGCGTACCCGCACCACGATGTCGTCGGGTGCGGTGCAGCGATTGGCCGCCGGTGGCGCGGTCGAAACGCTGTAGATGTCGGCGGCGCTGCGGCCGCGGACCTCCTCGGTACGGATGCAGGCGGCGTCATGCCCTTCGGTGACGGGAAGCAGTCCGGGTTCCTCGGTGCGGCAGGCGTCGACGACCAGCGGGCAGCGCGGCGCGAACGGGCACCCCGGCGCCAGGACGGTCAGCGACGGCGGCGAGCCGGGGATCGGGACCAACCGGGTGCCCTGGGCGGCGTCGAGCCGCGGAGCCGAGCCCAGCAGTCCCGCGGTGTACGGCATCCCCCGGTCGGCGTAAAGCGAAGTGACCGAGGCGGATTCGACCGCGCGGCCCGCGTACATCACCACGGCGCGGTCGGCGAACTCCGCTACCACGCCGAGGTCGTGGGTGATGATCAGCACGCCCGCTCCGGTCACATCCCGGGCAGTCTTGAGCACCTCCAGAATCTGGGCCTGAACGGTGACGTCCAGGGCCGTGGTGGGCTCGTCGCAGATCAGCAGGTCGGGATCGTTGGCGACCGCCATCGCGATCACCACCCGCTGACGTTCGCCCCCGGACAATTCGTGCGGGAACGCCCGTGCGCGCTGCTGCGGCTGCGCGATGCCGACGAGCTCGAGCAGTTCGACGGCGCGCCGGCGGGTCTGCGCCCGGTCCGCAGCCGGCCGGTGCACGGCAACGGCCTCGGCGATCTGGTCGCCGACGGTGTAGACGGGTGTGAGCGCGGACATCGGATCCTGGAACACCGTGCCGATCGAGGCGCCGCGGATGCCCGACATGGCCTTGTCGGACATACCCAGCAGTTCGTCGCCGTGCAGTAGTACCGAGCCCGACACCGCGGCGTAATCGGGCAGCAAACCGACGATCGCCATCGCCGTCGCTGACTTGCCGGAGCCGGACTCGCCGACGAGCGCCACCACCTCGCCGCGGTCGACGCCGAAGCCGACCCCGCGCACGGCGTGCACGGGCAGCTCGTCGGTGGGGAAGGTGACCGTCAGATCGGACACCTGCAAGAGTGCCCTCACCGTCTGATCCGGGAGGCCGCGGCGGCCCGGCGCAGGCTGCCCGATCCGGAGTCGACGGCATCGCGAAGCGCGTCGCCGATCAGGTTGGTGCAGAACACGATCGACACCAGCACGCCGGCAGGGAAGAGGAACACCCAGGGGAACGTCGTCAGCGACTTGGTGCCGTCGGCGATCAGCGTCCCCAGCGAGACGTCCGGCGGTTGAACCCCGAATCCCAGGAAGCTCAGCGATGTTTCGGCGAGAATCATCAACCCGACGTTGAGCGTGGTGTCGATGATCAGGATGGACGCCACGTTGGGCAGGATGTGCCTGACGATGATCCGCCAACTGGGGACACCCATGTACCTTGCGGCCCGGACGAATTCGCGTTCCCGAAGGCTCAGCGTCATGCCGCGGACCAGTCGCGAGCTCACCATCCAGCTGAAGACCGACAGCAACACGATCAGCAGTACGACGCTGCCGGTTTGCTTGACGCGCGGGGTGAGGATGGCGATGAGCAGAAGGCCGGGGATCACCAACAGGAGGTCGACGATCCACATCAGTACGCTGTTGCGCCATCCTCCGAAGTAGCCCGCAGCCGCGCCCACCGTCGCCGCGATGGCGGTCGAGATCACCGCAACGCACAACCCGATGAGCATCGACTTCTGCATGCCGCGCAGGGTCATCGCGAACACGTCCTGGCCGAGTGCGTTGGTGCCGAACCAGTGCTGGAGGCTGGGCGGTTGCCGCAGGGCGGTGTAGTCCAGATCGGTGTAGGACCACGGCAGCAGCGGCGGTAGCAGGTAGCAGCCGGCGAACATCACCAGCAGCAGGACCGCTGACACGACGGCGGAGCGGTTGCGCAGGAACCTGCGGCGGACCAGAGCGCCACGCGAGGCGAACGCTGCCGGGGCTTTGTCGGTGGTGGTGTCGAGTGGTTGTGCCATCACACTCGCACCCGCGGGTCCAGGGCCGCGTAGATCACGTCGGACAGCAAGCCGGCCAACAGGATCATCGCGCCCGAGAACAACGCGATTGTCGCGACGATATTGGTGTCCTGCGTGGCGACGCCCTGCACGAACCATTCGCCCATGCCGTGCCAGCCGAAGATCTTCTCGACGAAAAGCGCACCGCCGACCAGACCGGCGATGCTGTACGCGAAGAACGTGGCCATCGGTATCAACGCCGTACGTAAGCCGTGCTTGAACAGTGCCTGCCGGTGTGTGAGGCCTTTGGCCCGGGCGGTGCGGATGAAGTCGTGTCCGAGCACATCGAGCATGGCGTTGCGCTGGTATCGGCTGTAGCCCGCGGCGGCGCCCAACGCCAGGGTCACGGTCGGCAGCACGAGATGCTGCGCGCGGTCGACGAACTGGTTCCACGCACCACCGACGGCGTCCGGCGACGTCTCCCCGATGTATTCGAAAAGCTGCACGCCCAGAACCGAATTGATGTTGTTCGCGCCGAGGATCAACAGGTTGGCGACGACGAACGTCGGTGCGGACAAAACCAACAGCGCCAGGATGGTGATGACGCGGTCGGAGAGTTGGTACTGCCGAATCGCGCTCCACGCGCCGAGCACCACGCCGGTGACCGTGCCCAGGATGCTGCCGATGATCAGCAGTCGCAGGCTCACGCCGATTCGCCGCCACAGCTCATCGGACACCGGCTGGCCGCTGATCGTGGTGCCGAAGTCGCCCCGGGCCACACCGGAGATCCAGTGCGCATACCGCAGGGGAATCGGTTTGTCGAGGTCGAGTTCAGCGGCCTTGGCGTCGATGACCACCTGTGGCGGCCGCGGATTGCGCTGCATCAGGCTTTCCAGCGGTTCGAAGGACAGCGAGGCCAGACCGAACGTCAAGAACGACGCCACCGTGAGCAGCGCGGCGTAGTTGAGTGCGCGGCGCGCCAGAAACCGCGTCATTCGGTGTCGCTCCGGCTCTGCTGCATGGGCACAGGGTAGGAGATCACCGCCGCGAACCCTGTGTGACGTGCCGCGGACTCCCAGGGGGCGTGCAGGTCACTGGCAGGAACTGTCGGTTCACTGATACCCAACGATCATCAGCGATCACGAAAGACGGAAGGACTTCTATGCACGCACTCCAGCCGCACCGACGCCTCACCATGCTCGCGGCGATGGCCGGCGGCAGCGCCCTGATTGCCGTGGGCGCCCTGACCGCGGCGCTGCACGCCGAGCGCGGGATCGGCGGCGAGACCAGCATCGTCGGCAAGGCCGGGCAGACGGTTACGATGGGCGTCGCGACCACCACCACCGAGCCTACGGTACTGCCCACCGAGAAGGCGATGCCGGCGGTGAAGGCGAAGCCATACGGTAAGTAACGTTCGGCCGCGCACGCAGGAGACGGCCTGGTTTACCGACTGCGGCATCCGGCTAACCGGTTTGTTGAATCGCAGGCGAACCGGAACGGAATTGTCGATATGACCCTTCAGACAAGCAAGCGACCGACGGCGATCATCGTGGCCTGCAGCGCCTTGGCGTTGGGGGCGCTGGGTGTGGCAAGGGCCGAGCAGCGCGACTTCGGTGCCGTGATGTCGGAACCCACCACATCTACGGCGTTGACGAGCCCGACGATGACGACGGGGGAGACAAGAACCGACTCGCCCGCGCCGACCTCGCTTGAGACACCGATCGCGACTCCCCAGATCACGACGACACCCACGTCCGCTGAACCCGACTGATCACGCTGATTACAAGCCCTGTGCTGCCGACCGCGCACTGTTAGCGTCGCGAAATCATGAGTGTCACCGACGACTACCTGGCCAACAACGCGCAGTACGCGAAAACCTTCCAAGGTCCCTTACCGCTACCGCCGAGCAAGCACGTGGCGGTGGTGGCGTGCATGGACGCCCGGCTGGACGTGTACCGGATCCTCGGTCTCGGCGACGGCGAGGCACACGTGATCCGCAATGCCGGCGGTGTGGTCACCGACGACGAGATTCGATCGTTGGCGATCAGTCAACGGCTGCTGGGCACCAGGGAGATCATTCTCATCCATCACACCGACTGCGGCATGCTGACGTTCACCGACGACGATTTCAAACGGTCGATCCAGGCTGAGACCGGGATAAAACCCGAGTGGGCCGCCGAATCGTTCACTGATCTGGCCGAGGACGTCGGGCAGTCGCTGCGCCGGATCGAGGCCAGCCCGTTCGTGACCAAGCACGTGTCGCTGCGCGGCTTCATCTTCGACGTGGCTACCGGGAAGCTCGACGAAGTCGCGCTCTGACCCTCCCGTCGAGACCGGTCACTACCTCGAGATCGGGTTCGTGGCGCGGGCACTGAAATAATTGTCCAGCGAGGTCCCGACCACGTTGGATGTAATTAGTCGGCCCACAGCGCCGGCCCTGGCCAGTAGGGCGTCGAACACCCGCCCACGCCCGATGTGGCGTGGCTCCCACTGGCGCTGGCTCGCTTGACTTTGCGGCTCCCGCCCTGGTCCCATGTTGGTAACGTTCACTATCTTGGTAAGTCCTACCAACTTTGCAAGGAAGCAACCTATGGCTACCCCTGTGGCGGCGCAGCCGGTCGCCGGTCAGTACGAGCTGAGTCACCTTCGCTCGCTGGAGGCCGAAGCAATTCACATCATCCGGGAGGTGGCCGCCGAATTCGAGCGGCCCGTCCTGCTGTTTTCCGGAGGCAAGGACTCCATCGTCATGCTCCACCTGGCGATAAAGGCCTTCCGGCCGGGCCGGCTGCCATTCCCGGTCATGCATGTCGACACCGGGCACAACTTCGAGGAAGTCATCGCCACCCGCGACGAGCTGGTCGAACGTTACGGATTGCGACTGGTCGTGGCGAGCGTGGAAGAGGACATCGAGGCCGGCCGGGTCGTTGACAACGGCCCGTCGCGCAATCCGCTGCAGACCGTCACCCTGCTGCGCGGGATCCGGGAGAACAAGTTCGACGCCGCGTTCGGCGGAGCGCGCCGCGACGAGGAGAAAGCCCGCGCCAAGGAACGGGTGTTCAGCTTCCGCGACGAATTCGGTCAATGGGACCCCAAGGCGCAACGGCCCGAGCTGTGGAACCTCTACAACGCCCGGCACCGCAAGGGCGAGCACATCCGGGTGTTCCCGCTGTCCAACTGGACCGAGTACGACATCTGGGCCTACATCGGGGCAGAAGGCATCACCCTACCGGCGATCTACTACGCCCACATCCGTGCCGTCTTCCGGCGCGACGGCATGCTGTTGGCGGTCCACCCGTTCATGCAACCGCGCAAAGACGAACCGGTCTTTTCGGCGGCGGTGCGCTTCCGCACCGTCGGGGACGTCACGTGTACCGGCTGTGTGGAGTCCACCGCCTCCACCGTCGACGAGGTGATCGCCGAAACCGCCGTCTCCCGGCTGACCGAACGCGGCGCAACCCGCGCCGACGACCGGATCTCGGAAGCAGGCATGGAGGACCGCAAACGGGAAGGCTACTTCTGATGGTTCTGATGGCATCTCCGACGACGCTGCTTCGCATCGCCACCGCCGGGTCGGTCGACGACGGCAAGTCGACCCTCATTGGCCGGCTGCTCTACGACTCCAAGGCAGTCATGGAGGATCAGCTGGCCGCGGTCGAACGCACCTCGGCCGAACGCGGCAACGACTACACCGACCTGGCACTGGTCACCGACGGGCTGCGGGCCGAGCGGGAACAAGGCATCACGATCGACGTCGCCTACCGCTACTTCGCAACGGCCAAGCGGAAATTCATCATCGCCGACACGCCGGGGCACATTCAGTACACCCGCAACATGGTGACCGGCACGTCGACGGCCCAGCTGGCGATCGTGCTTGTCGACGCCCGCCACGGCTTGCTCGAACAGTCCCGCCGCCACGCCTTCCTGGCGTCCCTGCTGGGTGTGCAGCACGTCGTGCTGGCCGTCAACAAGATGGACCTGATCGACTGGGACCAGACGAGATTCAACGCGATCCGCGACGAATTCCACGCCTTCGCCGCGCGCCTAGACGTGCACGACGTCACGACGATCCCGATCTCGGCGCTCAAAGGCGACAACGTTGTCACCAAGTCCGCGAATACGCCCTGGTACGAAGGCCCGGCACTGCTGAACCATCTCGAAGACGTCTACATCGCCGGTGACCGCAACCTGGTCGACGTGCGATTCCCCGTGCAGTACGTCATCCGTCCACAGACCCGCGACCATGCCGACCACCGCAGCTATGCCGGCACGGTGGCCAGCGGCGTCATGCGTCCGGGCGACGAGGTCGTGGTGCTGCCCAGCGGAAAGATCAGCCGCATCACGGCGATCGACGGACCCTCGGGTCCGGTGCGGGAGGCATTCCCCCCGATGGCGGTGTCGATCAGCCTGTCCGACGACATCGACATCTCGCGCGGTGACATGCTCGCCCGCGTCCACAATCAGCCCGATTCCACCCAGGAGTTCGACGCGACGGTGTGCTGGATGGCCGATGACGAAGCACTCGAACCGGGTCGCGAATACATCGTCAAGCACACCACGCGCACGACGCGGGCCAGGGTGGTCGCACTCGACTATCGCCTTGACGTGAATACGCTTCACCGCGACAAGAGTGCTACGGCGTTGAAGCTCAACGAACTTGGCCGGGTCACGCTGCGCACCCAGGTTCCGTTGCTGCTCGACGAGTACACCCGCAACTCCGCCACCGGCTCGTTCGTCCTCATCGATCCCGACACCAACGGAACCGTCGCAGCCGGGATGGTGCGCGACACCAGACCGGCCTTCGCGCGTTCAGCCAGTCCGAACATCGTGCCGCACCGTTCCCTGGTCTCCGCAGGCGATCGGCTCAGCACCGGCCGCACCCTGTGGTTCACCGGCCTGTCGGGTTCGGGGAAGTCGTCGGTAGCCGTGCTGGCCGAGCAGAAGCTCCTCGAAAACGGCGTTCCCGCTTACATTCTCGACGGCGACAACCTGCGCCACGGCCTCAATGCCGACCTTGGTTTCACCATGGCCGACCGCGCGGAGAACCTGCGCCGCCTGGCGCACATCGCCACGCTGATGGCGGATGCGGGTCTGACCGTGTTGGTGCCCGTTATCAGTCCACTGGCCGAACACCGCGACCTGGCACGCAAGGTGCACGACGACCACGGCATCGACTTCGTCGAGATCTTCGTCGACACCCCCCTGGCCGACTGCGAAGCGCGGGATCCCAAGGGCCTCTATGCCAAAGCGCGCGCAGGCCTGATCACGCATTTCACCGGCATCGACAGTCCCTATCAGCGGCCGAAGAATCCCGATCTGCGTTTGACGCCCGACCGTACGCCCGACGCGCTGGCCCAGCAGGTTGTCGACCTGCTGGAGTTCCGGCCGTGAGCGACCACGCGCTCGCCGCGCAACTGGCCACTGAAGCCGGCTCGCTGCTGCTGCGGGTGCGTGAAGAACTCGCCGGCGCCAGCGCCCAGGAGCGAAAGGCCGCGGGCGACAAACGCTCCCACGAGTTCTTGATGGCCGCCCTCGCGGCACACCGACCCGGCGATGAGGTGCTCTCCGAAGAGGGCGCCGACGACCCGGCACGGCTGACGGCGCGCCGGGTGTGGATCATCGACCCGCTCGACGGCACCCGCGAATTCTCCGAACCGGGCCGCGACGACTGGGCCGTCCACGTCGCGCTGTGGGCCGACGGCGATTTGGTCGCGGGGACGGTGGCGCTGCCGGCCCAGGGCGTGACGTTGGCGACGCCGGATGCTGTCGCCGCGCCCGCGGTGCCGGGGCCGCTTCGGGTGGTGGTGTCACGGACGCGTCCGCCGAAGGTCGCCGTCCACGTGCGGGATGCGCTGGCCGGCACGCTGGTCGAGATGGGTTCATCGGGAGCCAAAGTTGCCGCGGTCGTGCAGGGCCGTGCCGATGTCTACGTCCATGCCGGTGGACAGTATGAGTGGGACTCCGCCGCCCCGGTCGCGGTGGCGCGCGCCGCGGGCCTGCACACCTCGCGCATCGACGGTTCACCGCTGGTCTACAACCAGACCGACCCGACGCTGCCCGATCTGGTGGTGTGCCGTCCCGAATGCGCCGACGCAGTTCTGGCGGTCACCGCCGCCAAGTGCTCGTGATTCCCGGGTAATCCGGCCGGAATGGCAGAATTCAGACATGAGGATGTCGGCCAAGGCGGAGTACGCCGTGCGTGCGATGGTCCAATTGGCCGCTGCCGCACCGGGTGTCCTGGTCAAAACGGACGACCTGGCAAAGGCGCAGGGCATTCCGCCCCAGTTCCTCGTCGACATCCTGTCGGACCTGCGTACCGACCGGCTGGTGCGCAGCCACCGCGGGCGCGACGGCGGGTATGAGCTGGGGCGGCCGGCGACCCGGATCAGCATCGCCGATGTCCTTCGATGCATCGACGGGCCGCTCGCCAGCGTTCGCGACATCGGCCTGGGTGACCTGTCGTATTCGGGGCCGACGGTAGCGCTGACCGATGTGTGGCGGGCGCTGCGGGCGAGCATGCGCTCGGTACTCGAACAGACCAACCTCGCCGACGTCGCCTCCGGCGAACTGCCCGCGCATGTGGCCGGGCTTGCCGACGACTACCGCGACCAGGAAGTGAGCCGGGGTCACCGGCCCACGAGTTGACGCAGTCGCGCCATCAGGGCTCCCATCCCGTGCCACAATCGCCGAATGCGGGTTGGGATGACGATGCCGGTGATGGAGGAGAATCTCGATGCCGGCATCTTGCGTGCTTGGGCCAAAGCGATCGACGACGGGCCGTTCTCGGCGCTGAGCTGGGGCGAACGTATCGCGTTCGAAAACCCTGACAGTCTGACGTTGCTCGGGGCGTTGTCGGCGTGGACCGATCGGGTGCCGCTGATCACCACGGTGATCGTGCCCCAGTTGCATGACCCGGTGATGTGTGCGAAAGCACTGGCCACCGGCGACTTGCTGTCCGGCGGCCGGCTGACGGTAGGCATCGGTATCGGCGGCCGTCACGAGGATTACCTGGCGGTGGGCGCCGATCCGAAGACGCAGACGATGCGGGGGATGGCCGAACGGGTGGCCATCATGCGCCGGGTCTGGGCGGGGGAGAAGGTCACCGAATCCGTTCTGCCGGTTGGGCCGCCGCCGGTTCAGGCGGGCGGCCCGCGGCTGGTCGTGGGAACCATCGGGCCCAAGACCGTCAGAAGTGCCGCGGCGTGGGCCGACGGCCTGGCCGGGACCACCCTCGACGTCAAACCGGCGGGCCAGAATGAACTTTTCGACGTCGCGCGCGAGGCATGGGCAGAGGCGGGAAAACCACCGCCCTACCTGGCGACGTCGTTCTGGTTCGCGCTTGGGGACGCCGAACCGGCCCGCGACCAGATCCGCCGACATCTACTTCGCTACATGAACTGGATCCCCGCCGAATTCGTCGAGGCGATGGCGCCGATGACCGGGTGGTCGGGAAACGAGAACGAGCTGGCGGCCGTCCTGCGGGCCTTCGAGGCCGTCGGAACCGACGAGGTGCATCTGATCCCGACGAGCTCCGATCTCGACCAGCTTCGCCGGGCCGCCGACGTCGCCCAGGATTTCCAGTAGCCCTCAGGCGTCGTCGTCGAAGACAGCGGTGAACGGTTCGGTCGGCGATTCCACCACGACGAGTTGGGCCGCCGAATCGCCCGGCACCACGTTGGCGGCCAGTGCGGCGAGGGCTTTCTCGGTTCCGATGTCGAAACCTGCCTGCTCGCTGAGCAGCCAGCGCACTTCCAGCAGGTCGCAATACGCCTGGATCGCGGTGCCGCGCCCATTCACCGCCGAGTGCGCTCGATGCATCCCCGGTTGGGCCACCTCCCGCAGCCACTGCGCGGCGCCGGCGGTCTCCCCGGCGTCGCGGCCTGCTTCACGGCACAGCTGTACGTGATGGGCGTGCAGTTCGCCGAGGAGAATGCGGGCCTGACCCTCACCGACGTCCAAACCGGTCAGACGGTACAGCTGGGTGGCGTGGAAGCGTCGGTCACCGACGGCGACGTGCAGCCGCAGCCGGCTGGCGTCGTCCCCGGCCGGCTGCAACGCGACCTCGTCGACCGCGAACCCGAGGTCGTTGAGACGCCGGATGGTGCCCTCCACCCGGTACCGATCGGCGAAGGTGAAAACCGGCTCGCGGTGCAGGATTTGCCACAACGCGTCATAGCGGTGGCGGATGTCGAGGGCCTCGGCGCGCACCGCCGCGCGCAGCTCGGGCGGTCGGTCCAGCCGTGCCCCGAGGTCGTCCAAGCCGCCCGCGACGTTCTCGACGAGGATGTCGAGATCGAGTTGGCGCTGGCCGTCGGACAGCCGTGGATGCACCTCGCTGGTTTCGGCGTCGACGAAATAGGCCTGCAGCACTTGGCCGTCCCTGCGGAACAGGGTGTTGGCCAGCGAGCAGTCGCCCCAGAACACCCCGTGGCGGTGCAGTTCCACCAGCAGGGACGCCATCGCGTCGTAGAGCCGCTGCCGGTGTCTCGGCTGATTGGGCGGCAACCGCATGAACAGTCGCCGGTATTGCCAAGAGCCCGCGAGATAGCGGGTGACGAGCAGGGCGGTGTCCAGATCGGGCTGGATCACTATTCCGGCCGGCCGCACGGCGTCCAGGGCCATGTCCTCCAGTCGGCCGAGGACATCATATTCCCGGGCGGCAATGCGTGGCGGCAATTCTTTTACGGCCCAAAGATTTTCGTCGGCCTCGATGAATTTGACCAGGTGCCGGCTCACGCCGACGGCGATGTCGCGCAGCGGCACATCGGGCACCATCCACTCCGCCAGCGGCACATCCCAGGGCAGCGCCAGCAGGCCGGGTGTAGGAGCCCGCAGACGCAGCTCGGGTGCGCGCACCGCTCAGCCGGCGGCGGCCGGCTCGGCCGATGCGACCCGGGTCAGGTTCTCGCCCGTCTTGGGGTCGAACAGGTGGATCCGTGAGGTGTCCAGCCAGATTTCGGTCTTTTCCCCCGGCTGTACCCGGCTCGCGGGATCCAGCTCGACACAGATCTGGGTGCGCAGGTGTTCGCTGTCGAGGTCGTTGGCCAGCTGGGCCAGCTGCGCGGAGATCTCCGCCGGTGCCGTGTACGGGACGAACGCGTACTGCTCGTTGCCCAACCACTCGGTGACGTCGATGTCGACCGGGAAAGTCATTCCGCGCGAGGTCTTTTCGGGGTCGACGAGCGACGCGTCCTCGAAGCTGCCGGGGCGTATGCCGGCGATGAGGGGCGCGTCCGTGCCGCCGGGCAGGTCCCACTCGGTGCGTACCGGAACGGTGACGAACGGCAACTCGAGTTGGCCGCCGGCGACCCGGGCGGGCACGAAGTTCATCGGCGGCGAGCCGATGAAGCCCGCGACGAACAGGTTGACGGGCTGCTCGTAGAGTTCGCGGGGGCTCGCGACCTGTTGCAGCACACCCTTTTTCAGCACCGCGACTCGGTCGCCGAGAGTCATCGCCTCGGTCTGGTCGTGGGTGACGTAGACGGTGGTCACGCCCAGGCGGCGCTGCAGGCGCAGGATCTCGGTTCGCATCTGGCCGCGCAGCTTCGCGTCGGGGTTGCTCAGCGGCTCGTCGCACAGGAACGCGTCGGCGTGGCGGACGATGGCCCGCCCCATCGCGACACGCTGCCGCTGGCCCCCGGACAGATTGGCGGGTTTGCGGCCGAGGTGTTCTTGGAGTTCCAACGTTTTGGCCGCGTCTTCGACCAGGCGGCGGATCTCGTCATCGGAGTGACGGCCCGCCAGCCGCAGCGGGAAGGCGATGTTCTCGAACACCGTCAGGTGCGGGTAGAGGGCGTAGTTCTGGAAAACCATCGCCAGGTTGCGCTCGCGGGGAGCCTTGTCGTTGACCCGTGTTCCCCCGATGACGATATCGCCCGACGAGACGTCTTCGAGTCCGACGATCATGCGCAGCAGGGTGGACTTACCGCACCCCGAAGGGCCCACCAGGATCATGAACTCGCCGTCGGCGATATCGAGGCTGACGTCGTTGACGGCCGGGTAGCCGTCGCCGTATCGCTTGACGACATTGCGTATCGAGATTTCGGCCATGCTTATCCCTTCACTGCTCCTGAGGTCAGTCCCGCCACGATGCGGCGCTGGAAGATCAGCACGAGGACGACGACAGGGATGGTGACGACGACGGAAGCCGCCATGACGTAGGGCACCGCGGACTGGAACATCGACGCGCCCTGGAAGAACGCCAGCGCCGCCGGGACGGTGCGGGCGTTGTCGGTCGAGGTCAGCGAGATCGCGAACAGAAAGTCGTTCCAGCAGAAGAAGAATGTCAAGATCGCCGTGGTGAAGACGCCGGGAGCGGCCAGCGGGACGATCACTTTGCGGAACGCCTGCCATGGGGTGGCGCCGTCGACCTGGGCGGCATGTTCCATCTCCCACGGGATCTGGCGGAAGAACGCCGACATGGTCCAGATCGACAGCGGCAGCGCGAATGTCAGGTAGGGGATGATCAGGCCGATCCACGTGTCGTAGATGCCCGCGTTGCGCCACATGTTGAACAGCGGTCCCACCAGCGCCGCCTGGGGAAACATCGCGATCCCCAGCGCCAGCGACAGCAGCACCTTTTTGCCGCGGAACTCCAGCCGGGCGATCGCGTAGGCGGCGAACATCGCGATGACCACCGACAGCACCGTCGCGATCACCGCGATGCCGATCGAGTTGATCAGCGCCCGGGTGAACAGCGGCTGGCTGAACACTTCGGTGAAGTTGTCGAAACTCCAACTGGTGGGCAGGAATTGCGGATTGCCCGACACGATGTCCGACGGCGGCTTGAAGGCCAGGCTGATCATCCACAACAGCGGGAAGAAGCTGTAGGAGACGATGACGATGCCGGCCACGGTCCACCACCGGCTGGACTTTGTGGTGCTCATTGGTCCCCCCTGACCTGCGAGAGATCGGTCTTGAACACCTTGACGAAGATCCACGCGATGAACACCACCGACAAGAACAGCAGCACCGAGACCGCGGACCCCATGCCGAGGTTCACCAGTGTCACGTTCTGGCGGTAGGCCAAGAACGAGATCGTCTCGGTGTTGTTGGCTCCGCCCGTCATCACGAACGGGTTGTCGAAGATCCGCCACGCGTCGAGGGTGCGGAACAGCAGCGCCACCATGATTGCGGCCTTCATATTCGGCAACGTCACCTTCCACAGCCGCTGCCAGGCGGTGGCACCGTCGACCTTGGCCGCCTCCTGCATGTCCTCGGGCACCTGAACCAGGCCCGCCAACAACAACAACGAGATGAACGGCGTCGTCTTCCAGATCTCCGAAAGGCAGATCACCACCAGAGCCGACCAGCGCTCGCCGAACCAGTTGAAATCGCCCAGACTCAGCCACTGATTGACGAAGCCGGAGTCGATCGCAAAGGCGTAGCGCCAGATGAACGCCGAAACAACGGTGACGATGCCGTAGGGGATCAGGATGGCGGTGCGCAGGGGGCCGCGACCGCGGACGATGCGCAGCATCACGACCGCGAAGACGAATCCCAGCACCAATTCCACCGCGACGGTGACCACGGTGATGAACAGGGTCGTCGCAAAGTCGTTCCACCACACCGGGTCGGTTAGGATCACACCGTAGTTGCGCAGCCCTACGAACGTCCGGCCCGCCGGATCGGTGAGCCGGTAGTTGTACAGCGACAGCACGACCGCATACGCCAGCGGGTAGGCCGTCACCAGGATCATCACGACGAACGACGGCAGCGTCAGCAGCATTCCGAGCCGGCGTTCGCCGCGTACCCGGCCGCTGACCGGGTTGCGGTGCGGGGCTGGGGGTTTGACGGTGTCCACGGTCGTCACAGAAGCCTCCTGCCGCTCAGCACGTCGGCCATGAATCGGTCGGCCCGAGCCGGTGTCTGGGCGTTTACCGCGGCCGGCGGGTGCCATGTCAGGATCACCGATCCGGCGACGTCGACGTAGTAAGGCGTTAGCGGCCGCGGGCCCGCCTCGGAGATGGACGTTCGGATCAGGTCGGCATTGGGGTACTTCTCGCGGACGGCGGGGTCGGAGTAGGAGTCCGCGTACGGCGACGGCTCGCCCTCGTCGAGCATGTACTGGGTGGCTTTGGGGAGTGCGTTGACGCATTCGACAAGCGCCACCGCCAGATCCGGATGCCGTGAATACGCCCCGATGGCGAGGTTCGCACCGCCCAGCGGAGGTGCGCTCGGCTTATCCGCGAAGACCCGCGGGTAGCGGGCCCAACCGATGTCGTCGACCACGGCCTGGCTCAGGGTGCCCTCCTCAACGGCACTGCGGGCCGCCGCCAACACGTACGGCCAGTTGACCATGAATATGCCGTTGTCCGACTGGAAGGCAGCACGCGCCTGTTCCTCCTGGGCTGTCGACAAGTCGGGCGCGGCGGCGGAGGAACGGCCGAAGTCACCGATGATCTGCGCGGCCTTTTCTCCCGCCGGTCCCGCCAAAGCCGGTTTCGCGTTGCGCCCGGCTTCGGGGTCGCTGATGACCTCACCGCCGCTGGAGAGCACCAGGGCGTTCACCCAGACCATGTAGCCCTCATATCGGGCTCCCTGAACTCCAATCCGCTTGCCTTGTGCGACAGCGGCTTCGATCATCTGGTCCCAGGTGAATTCCGAGCTGTCGGGGTTGACTCCCGCGGCGGCGGCAAGCGATTTGCGGTACCACAGCAGCTGCGTGTTGGACTTGAACGGAGCGGCGTAGAGCGTGCCCTTCCACATGCCGGTCTCGACCGGCGCTTCCAGCATCCCGGCCGTCATCCGGGTCTGTTCCGGGTCGGTGTAGGGCCGCAGGAACCCGGCGTTGGCGAACTCCGCGGTGTAGACGACGTCCGTGCTGAGCACGTCGATGGACGTGTCTTTGGCCGCGAGCCGGCGCACGAGCTGTTCACGCTGTTGGGTGGCGTTGTTGGGCAGTGTCTCGACCTGAACGCGGTAGGC
This sequence comes from uncultured Mycobacterium sp., assembly GCA_964511995.1. Lineage (GTDB taxonomy): Bacteria > Actinomycetota > Actinomycetes > Mycobacteriales > Mycobacteriaceae > Mycobacterium. The sequence continues at coordinate 5,002 of CAZEHT010000050.1, read as the reverse complement.
GCCCCCTGAAGCGTCGGCGCATTCCCGGGCCCTGCTGGCCGCCCCGCCGTTGTCGGGCATCGCGAACCAGGTCAGCCTCGGCGGCCCTGCGCTGCCGCCACCGCAACCGGTGAGCGTCAAGGCTGCCAAGACAGTCGCTGACATGCAGGCGCCGAGGCGCTGCATTGGCCCGGTCCAGCGATGGAGCTGCCTCATCAAACCTCCACGAGGTGATCGGGGTCTGCCGTTCGGCTCGCGCTAGTGTGACACAGCGCACGCCCGGCCCGGCCGCGCGACGTGCGTGTTCGGCGTGCGGGTGGGCATTCGGTGCCGCGATCGGGAGAATGCAGGTGATCCCATTGGTTTCATCGTTTGAGGGTTAGATGAGTTCCACCGCGAATCCGTGCGAGAGTTCGCCTGCTCCTGGGGCGCCATGGTGGCAGACCGCCGTCGTCTACCAGGTGTACATACGCAGCTTCGCCGACGGCAACGGCGACGGCATCGGCGATATCGCGGGCATGCGGTCCCGGCTGTCGTACCTTGCGGGGCTCGGGGTCGACGCGGTGTGGATCAATCCCTGGTATCCCTCGCCGATGGCCGATGCCGGCTACGACGTTGCCGACTACCGCGATGTCGAGCCCGCCTACGGCACGCTTGCCGAAGCTGAGGCGTTCATCGCCGAAGCGCACGCTTGTGGAATCAAAGTGCTGCTCGATATCGTGCCCAACCATACGTCGGACCAGCACCGCTGGTTTCAGGCGGCGCTGGACGGCGAGCCGGGTGCCAGGGAGAAGTACCTGTTTCGCGCGGGCCGCGGAAAGAGCGGACAGTTGCCGCCCAACGACTGGCGGAGCGTGTTCGGCGGTCCCGCCTGGACGCGGATCGCGGACGGGTCGTGGTATCTGCACCTTTTCGCACCGGCACAGCCGGATCTGAACTGGACCCATCCGCAGGTGCGCGCGGAATTCGAGGGGGTGTTGGCGTTCTGGTTCGACAAGGGCGTCGACGGCTTCCGCATCGATGTCGCCCACGGTCTGGTCAAGGCCGAGGGTCTGCCCAATCGCGGCAGGCGGACCAAGGGGGCACAGCACAACGATCGCCATCCGGCGTGGGATCAAGACGGTGTCCACGACATCTACCGGGGCTGGCGAGCCGTTGCCGAACGATATGTGCCGGAACGGGTTTACATCGCCGAAGCGTGGGTGCCGAGCAACGAGCGGCTGGCGCGGTATCTGCGGCCCGATGAGCTGCACACGGCGTTTCAGTTCGACTTCCTGCGCGCGCCCTGGCGTGCGGCGAGCCTGCGCGAGGTGATCGGTGATGCCCTGTCGGGCGCCGCATCGGTGGGTGCGCCTCCCACCTGGGTGCTGTCCAACCACGATGTGACGCGCACCGTCACCCGCTACTCCCGCTCGCAGCCGGAACACCTCGTCGAGACGGATTGGGAGCGGGCGCGGTGGGCGCAGGAGGAAGCCGACCACGAGCTCGGACGCCGCCGCGCCCGTGCCTGTGCGTTGCTGCAGTTGGCGCTGCCCGGCACGGCCTACATCTATCAGGGCGAAGAATTGGGCCTGGAGGAGATCGAGGATCTGCCTGACGAGGTGCGTCAAGACCCCGCATGGGCGCAGTCCGGGTTCGCCGACGTCGGCCGCGACGGCTGCCGGATCCCGCTGCCGTGGTCGGGTTCGATTGCCCCATACGGTTTTTCGCCAGTTGCCGGCCAAACCTGGTTGCCTCAGCCGCAACATTGGGGCGCGCACACCGTGTCGGCGCAGGACGTGGATCCCGGCTCGTTTCTGAACCTGTACCGGTCGGCGCTCGCGTTGCGCCCGCGACTTTGGGTCGGTGCCGGTGAGGTCCGCTGGCTCGAGCTTCCGGAGTCGCTGGTGGGCTTTTCCCGGGGTGCCTCCCAATGCTGGGTTAATACTGGGTCATCGGGTATCACCCTCCCGCGGGGACTTTCGACTGCGCTCGCGTCGCAAGTGGGGGTCGGTACGGTACTGCCGCCCGATGCCGCGGTTTGGCTGGTGCCGGCCTGCGACAGTTAAACCATGGCGCAGCCCTCGACGCGGGTCACCCGTCTGCCCGAGAAGCAGTCAGGTCGCGCGAAGCGCTGCATGCGTTGCTCGACAGCACGCCGCTGGCGACCGTCGCGCTGGTCCGCGACGGCCACCCGTTGCTCTTCCCGACCGGGTTCGCCCGTCTCGGCGACGACTTGGTGATCCACGGGTCGACCGGTTCTTCCTGGCTGCGTGCGCTGGAATCCGCTGCGCCCGTCGCGGTGTCGGTGACGACGCTGGATGGTGTGGTGGTGGCGCGCAGCGCTTCGAGTCGTCGTTCCGGTACCGCAGTGCCGTGCTGTTCGGGACGTTCGTGCGGTTTGCGACTCCGACAAGCCGCGTTACCTGGACGCGCTGACGGACCGGTTCATTCCGGGCCGGGTGGCCGAGCTGCGGGCAAGCACCGGCAAGGAACTCGCAGCGACGACGGTGCTGCGGCTGGTTATCGGCGAGCAACTGGTCGCTGAAGATCAGCGACGGCTGGCCCGAGGATCCGCCCGAGGATGTGGCGTCGGGTGCCTGGGCCGGGGTTGTGCCGATGTCGGCGGTGTGCGGGGAGCCGTTGCGCGCCGGACTGCCCTGCCGGGGTTTCCGTGCCGAAGTCGGTTCGGCGCATGGTGGATGGCGGAGGCGTTGTGGCGCAGTGACTTCGGTGGCCGTCCATCGGTCGGGCGGGGTAAGTGAGGGCCCTTCAGGCCGGACGGGAAGGTGGAGTGTCTCCAGCCTTCAGCTGCTTCAACAGCTGCATCGACAGGAACGTCATCGGGCCTTTGTTTTCGAACCGGTTGGAGACGTTGCCGGAGGTGCCGCCCTGCACGGCGAGTTCACTGTTCAGGTCCAACTTGAGCTGTGGGCTGCCTGCGGTGAAGTCGAGGTCTAACAAATCCACCCAGACGATGTTCGGCCGAGTGGTCGACTCGTAGACATAGCGCTTGTTCGTCAGATCCAGCACCACCTGCCAGATGGTCTGTGAGGCGTCGGGCTTGCCCGGGTCAGGGATGCGGAACGGCTGTGCGGCGTTGCGGATGACCGAGAACATCGACGCGATCGCTTCCACCTGCCCTGCGGGTTGCGGCAGCCGGCCGATGTAGTAAGTAGCCCGGGCGAACCGGTCGGCCGCCAGGGTCGATCCCGGCAGCGGTTCGGAACCGCCAAGGCCGGTAAAGGACTTCACCAGTTCCAGCTGCTGATCGAAAGTCGGGGAGTTGGTCACCACGCGGTAATCGCGGTCGTGATAGACCTTCGCCTTGCCCTCGATGTATTCGATGATCGCCGAGTCGCCCGAGGCGTCATCGAGTGCGAGATGAATGGCGGGCGGCTTTCCGCCGGTGGGGTCGGCCATTTGCACGACCTGAACGTCGGTCTGCTCGATCCAAGCCACGGCACTGGCCACCGTCTCGAAGTTGTCCAGGAAGTACTGCAGCCAGATCGCCTGGCTGAGCTGCGTCCGATCAGGGTCCGGTGTACCGAACGTGGATTCTGCGAGCCACAGCACATGGCCGGCCAGGCCGGCCTCGTTGAGGCCGTCCACCGAGATGATGTCGAAGGCGGTGGTGATGACGCTGCCGTATCGCGAGGTCCAGCTGAGCTTGCCCGTGACACCGTCGTCGCGCGTGATGCCACGGGGCTGCTTCCACAGATTGGTCATCAAGTCCTTGTGGAAGTCCATGTTCCGGCCCACCAAAACAGCGCCGCCAGCTTCCGGCCACATCACACGAGTGCACATGCGCGACAGATTAGCGGTTCGACTGGTGGAGCGACGTGCTCGCGGAGGTGAGCATCTCGGGGCATCGGACTACCGCATCATCCTTGGCGCGGCACGATACGGCAGATGCGGTCTGCATCTGGGCTCAGCGGAATAGGCTTACGGCACCTACTGTGCTCATCGAGTTGGGGTGCCCAATGAAGTTCGGTGCCTATCTGCCCAACACCATGCATCTCGCCGCCATCACCCAACCATGGGAGACGGCTAAGCTAAGAAGCTCAGCGCGAATCGGTTTCGCATGGCGCCGATTCGCATCGGCGGTTCAGTTCCGGTCATGTGCCGACGTCGGAAGTTGCATGCTCGATGGTATCCGGCACCGCTTGCCTGCCAGTACATCAGATCACCGGGTCTTTGTGTGAACGATTGGGAGCGGCGCTCGGCGGTGGCCGCAGCAGGCGGCCCCGAACGCCGCCGCGCGGTGCGTGTGGCCAGGAGCGCGAACAACCCGAACGTCGAAGACCGCCGAAACACCGGGCGCAGCGGTTGCTGCAGTTCGAGCCAGCTGCCCGGGAGCGTCAGGGCCTGAGGCATCGGCGAGGATTGTGCTTCCATCGCCGATGCTTCTCACATGCTCGGGGCAGAATTCACGCCGACACGCCGACAACCTCACCTGAATCACAGACACCAACCGTTACAAGCAAACAGCATGAACGCTCACAGAGCCCCCGTAACTGCGAAACTCGAGATCGAAAGTGGGGTGGTTTATTCAAAAGGCGTCCCTCAAAGGTCGTGCGGGCATAGCCTTTACGCGCACGCGGACCGAGGGTGCTGCGGCGGACTTTGAAAGGTGTTCCAGTATGAGACCGAACGCGGGAGATTCGTCGCAAACTGTTGAGCAGCACTGGAGCACGCCTGAGCGCGGGGTGCGGGTGATTGAGCATGGCCGTCGTGCGGTGTCTTCTAAGCCTTCGTTGTCCGGTTATGCCCGTTGTGTGGGGCGGGTGGGTGCGTTAGCGATTGCGTTGGGTGTGGGCGTGGCGATTGCGTCTATGCCGGTAGCTTCCGCGACGACCGGCCCGGGGGACTCGACCGGTTCGGGATCGGACGGTTCGTCGTCCTCGGCGGGATCGTCGCGGGGGGCGAAGCACGGCGGTTCCTCGACCGGGGATGGTTCGTCTGCTGGGGCGGCGGGTTCGGCGGCGGGTGTGGCGGGCAGGGCGCCGGGTTCTCGGCGTCAGCGTTCTGTGGAGACTTCGGT
>CAZEHT010000049.1:0-26265 GCA_964511995.1 uncultured Mycobacterium sp. | reverse complement strand
GGCCGGTGTGCCGATCGTCGGTACCAGCCCCAAGGCCATCGACCTCGCTGAGGACCGCGGCGCGTTCGGCGAACTGCTGACCAACGCGGGCCTGCCCGCCCCCCGGTTCGGCACCGCCACCAGCTTCGAGCAGGCCCGCAAGATCGCCGCGGAAATCGGCTATCCCGTACTGGTCCGGCCCTCTTACGTGCTCGGCGGACGGGGTATGGAAATCGTGTACGACGAGGAGAACCTGCGCCGCTATATCACCAGGGCCACCGAACTCACCCCCGAGCATCCGGTGCTCGTCGACCGATTCCTCGAAGACGCCATCGAGATCGACGTCGACGCGCTGTGCGACGGTACCGACGTCTACATCGGCGGGGTCATGGAACACATCGAGGAGGCCGGCATCCACTCCGGCGACTCCGCGTGCGCGCTGCCCCCGGTGACGTTGGGGCGCACCGACATCGCCGCCGTGCGCAGGGCCACCGAGGCCATTGCCCACGGCATCGGCGTCGTGGGTCTGCTCAACGTGCAGTACGCCCTCAAGGACGACGTGCTCTACGTGCTGGAGGCCAACCCGCGCGCCAGCCGCACCGTGCCTTTCGTGTCCAAGGCGACTGCGGTGCCGCTGGCCAAGGCGTGCGCGCGGATCATGTTGGGAGCCACCATCGCCCAGCTCCGCGAAGAGGGCATGCTAGTCGCAGACAGCGACGGCGCCCGGCCGGCTCCGAATGTGCCGATCGCGGTGAAGGAAGCCGTGCTGCCCTTCCACCGTTTCCGCCGCGCCGACGGCTCCAATGTCGATTCTCTGCTGGGGCCTGAGATGAAGTCCACCGGCGAGGTGATGGGCATCGACTCGAACTTCGGCAGTGCCTTCGCCAAGAGTCAGACCGCGGCATACGGCTCGCTACCCGAGGCGGGGACGGTCTTCGTGTCGGTGGCCAACCGAGACAAGCGCTCGCTGGTCTTTCCGGTCAAGCGACTGGCCGACCTCGGCTTCCGGGTGCTGGCCACGGAAGGCACCGCGGAGATGCTGCGCCGCAACGGGATCCCGTGTGAAGTGGTGCGCAAGCACTTCGAGAAACCAAGCGGAACCCATCCGCTCGTGTCGGCGGTGGACGCCATCCGCGCCGGTGACGTCGACATGGTGATCAACACGCCGTATGGCAATTCCGGTCCCCGCATCGACGGCTACGAGATCCGCTCCGCCGCGGTGCAGATGAACATCCCGTGCGTGACCACCGTGCAGGGGGCGTCCGCCGCTGTGCAGGGCATCGAGGCCCGAATCCGCGGCGACATCGGCGTTCGTTCGCTGCAGGAACTCCACAGCGCCCTCGAGCATTAGCCGTGGCGTCCGTTTCCGAGACCCTCTCGCCGGGCACACCGGCTTTCGGGTTACGGCTGGCCGCGGCGATCGCCGCGCGCGGCCCGCTGTGCCTGGGCATCGATCCCCACCCCGCGCTGCTGGAATCCTGGGAACTGCCGGTCACGCCGAGCGGCCTCGCGGCGTTCTGCGACGTCTGCGTGGCCGCATTCGCCGACTTCGCCGTCGTCAAGCCCCAGGTCGCGTTCTTCGAGGCTTACGGCTCGGCCGGGTACGCGGTGCTGGAACGTGTCATCGCCGAACTGCGCGCTCGGGGGGTGCTGGTGCTTGCCGATGCCAAGCGCGGCGACATAGGCACTACGATGGCCGCCTACGCACAGGCGTGGCTCGCCGACGGGCCCCTGGCTTGCGACGCCGTGACCGCTTCCCCTTACCTGGGGTTCGGCTCCCTGCGACCGTTGCTGCAAACTGCCGCGGCAAACGGTCGCGGGGTGTTCGTGCTGGCCGCCACTTCCAATCCCGAGGGGGCGGGCGTACAGCAGGCGGTCCTGCCCGACGGCGCGTCCGTCGCGCAGTCCATCGTCGACGCGGCAGCCGTCGAAAACCGGACACTTCCGGGCGCGGTCGGGGTCGTGGTTGGTGCCACGCTGCCGGAGGTGCCCGACGTCAGCGAGCTCGGAGGTCCGGTGCTGGTGCCTGGCGTGGGTGCCCAGGGCGGTCGGCCCGAGGCGCTCGGAGGCCTCGGTGGCGCGGTCGCCGGCCAGCTACTTCCCGCGGTATCGCGTGACGTCCTGCGTGCCGGGCCGGGCGTCGATGCCGTCCGTGCGCGGGCTGAGCGGTTGCGCGACACCGTCGCCTACCTGGCTGCGAAGAACATCTAGCCAGGCGCGCCCGCCATGGGGCGGGCCAGCCGGGTCTGTTGCGGCTACAGCCGGATCCACTGATCGAGGAACCAGAAGCCCCATCCGTCCCCGTTGCCGGCCGGCAACGGATCGACGCGCTGGCCGTGCCACATGAACGGTTGGCGGTCGAGTCGGCCCTGTTCGATGCCGCGCCCCTGCGGATCCAGAGGCGGGCGCACACCGGGGCGCCTGGGACCACCGGGTCCGCCCGACCCGTTCGGCGGGAACGGCTCGTCCGGTCCCGCAGAGGGTGGTGCTCCGACGCGTGACTGGGGCGGCGGGGGAGCGTCACCCGGGCCAGCTACCACCCGGCCCGCCGAATGGAGCCTGTGGGTGTCCCTGAGGCGCCGGTGCGGTGCCCGCAGAGCCGGGTCCGCCCTGGGTCGGTGGCCCCTGCCGCGGGCCGATTCCGGGCGCACCCCCCTCTGGTCCGCCCGGTCCACCGAGTCCACCGGGACCCTGACACGGCTGCTGAACACCGCATGGTCCCCCCGGGCGCGGCGAGCGCGTTGCCCGCGCCCGCGATCAGCCCGCAGGCGCTCACGACGATTGACGTGACCGCCGTGACCGATGCGTACGTCCGCTGTCTGGCATGCATGTGGTCGCTACCTCCACGTTGGGCGGTGACTCCGGATCGGAACCGCTCGTAGCGAACGTATGCAGGCAAGTTATGTGCGGGCTGTTTTTCACTTGTGCGTCCGATCAGTGATTTCGCGTCGACCGGAGCCGCGACACGCCGCGCGAAAGTGGAGGCAAGCCGCACTCCGTCCGGGGAGACGCAGGCATCATGACCCGCAGCGACCGGCGCCGGGACAGCGCCGTTCACCGCGGAAAACCTATCTGTACTGGCCTTTTGCGGCGCGCAGACAGCGTTCCGGCGCGCTGTGGACCCCGCTGCGCGCGAGCGCACGTACCCGGTGTTGGCGGGTGCAGTAACGCGTTACACGCTGGGTCTTTGGCGAAGAAACCGGGGGGTGGGGTTAGATTCGTCAGGCACCCTGGGTACGGTCGTCGTCGCTGGCTGGACTAACCCCGGCCGTGACCAAAACAAGATCGAGGTCAGCCCGAGCCGAAGTCACACGGCGACGGCATCGGAATGGCATCGAATAGCGAACGAGACGGAGGAACTGTGGCGCTTCCCCAGTTGACCGACGAACAGCGCGCGGCTGCTTTGGAGAAGGCTGCTGCCGCACGTCGAGCGCGGGCTGAGCTCAAAGATCGGCTCAAGCGCGGCGGCACCAACCTCAAGCAGGTTCTCACGGACGCGGAAACCGACGAGGTCTTGGGCAAGATGAAGGTGTCCGCGCTGCTGGAGGCCCTGCCCAAGGTCGGCAAGGTCAAGGCGCAGGAGATCATGACCGAGCTGGAGATCGCCCCCACGCGCCGTCTGCGCGGCCTCGGCGATCGTCAGCGCAAGGCCCTGCTGGACAAGTTCGACCCCTCCTAGAGGCCGGTGAGCCCCGGCGGGGGACCGGCCCGGCGCGGCCGGGTGGTCGTGCTGTCCGGTCCTTCCGCGGTCGGCAAGTCGACGGTCGTGCGCTGCCTGCGTAACGCGGTTCCCGAGATGTTCTTCAGCGTCTCTGCGACCACCCGGGCCGCACGGCCGGGAGAAGTCGACGGCGTCGACTACCACTTCGTGGGCGCGGACGCCTTCCAGCGCTTGATCGACCAGGGTGAACTGCTCGAATGGGCAGAAATTCACGGTGGCCTTCACCGCTCGGGCACCCCCGCCGAACCGGTGCGCAATGCGGTGGCCGAAGGTCGCCCGGTGCTCATCGAGGTCGACCTCGCAGGGGCGCGGGCCGTCAAGGCCGCGCTGCCGGAGTCGCTGACGGTGTTCCTGGCACCGCCGAACTGGGCCACGCTGGAGAAGCGGCTTGCCGGCCGCGGGACCGAGACGGCCGCGCAGCGCGACCGTCGGCTGGCCACAGCCCGTGCCGAACTAGCCGCCCGCGACGACTTCGACGTGGTTGTCGTGAACAGCCGATTGGAGTCAGCCTGCGCCGAATTGGTATCCTTGCTGGTGGGAAACGCGCCTGACTTCGTGTGACGAGCCACCCGTAGGCCTTTCGACACGTCCAGGCGGCAACACCGGATACACCCGGACGCGCTGCCCGCCATACCTGCCAGGGAGACTGCTACGTGACCAATACGAACGCCGATACGTTGTCCACCGATCCGTTCGATCCGGCGGCACTGGGTGTCGGCGCATACGACACGCCGTTGGGCATCACCAACCCGCCGATCGATGAATTGCTGGATCGTGCGTCGAGTAAATACGCCTTGGTGATCTTTGCGGCCAAGCGCGCCAGGCAGATCAACGACTACTACAACCAGCTCGGCGACGGCATCCTCGAGTACGTCGGTCCGCTGGTCGAGCCCGGCCTGCAGGAGAAGCCGCTCTCGATCGCCATGCGGGAGATCCACGCCGACCTGCTCGAGCACACCGAGGGCGAGTAGACAGGCCCGCACCCGTGAGCCTCCCCGTCGACGAGAGCACCGGCCGAACATGACCGCGAAGCGGGTCATCGTGGGGGTGACGGGCGGCATTGCTGCCTACAAAGCCTGTTCGGTGGTCCGCCAGCTCTCCGAAGCGGGTCACCAGGTATGCGTGGTCCCGACCGAGTCGGCGCTGCGCTTTGTCGGCGCGGCGACGTTCGAAGCGCTGTCGGGGCATGTTGTGCGTACCGGGGTGTTCGACGACGTCCCCGAGGTACCCCATGTCCGCCTGGGCCAGGAGGCCGACCTGGTGGTGGTGGCTCCCGCCACCGCGGATCTGCTCGCACGCGCGGCCTCCGGCCGCGCCGACGATCTGCTGACCGCCACACTGCTGACCGCGCGGTGCCCGGTGGTGTTCGCTCCCGCGATGCACACCGAGATGTGGCAACACCCCGCGACCGTCGACAACGTCGCCGCGCTGCGGCGACGTGGCGCTGTCGTCCTCGAACCCGCGTCGGGCCGCTTGACCGGCTCGGACAGTGGCCCCGGCCGGCTGCCGGAGCCCGAGGAGATCACCACGTTCGCCGAACTGCTGCTGGCGCGACCCGATGCGCTGCCGCACGATCTGGCCGGCGTCAGATTCGTCGTCACCGCGGGCGGCACCCGCGAGCCGATCGATCCGGTGCGGTTCATCGGCAACCGGAGCTCCGGGAAACAGGGTTACGCCGTCGCCCGGGTGGCGGCGCAGCGCGGCGCGCAGGTGACGCTGATCGCGGGCAACACCGCGGGCCTGGCGGACCCGGCCGGCGTCGAAGTGGTCCATGTGGGGTCCGCCAGCCAGTTGCGCGACGCGGTGTCCAAGCACGCGGCCGACGCCAACGCCCTCGTGATGGCCGCTGCGGTGGCCGATTTCCGCCCCGCTCAGATGGCTACCACCAAGATGAAGAAAGGCGCCGGCTCCGAGCCCACGGCGATCAACCTGGTCCGCAACGACGACGTGCTCGCCGGCGCGGTTCGTGCCCGCTCCGACGGACAGCTGCCCAACATGCGGGCCGTCGTCGGGTTCGCGGCCGAAACCGGCGACGCCAACGGCGACGTGTTGTTCCATGCCCGCGCCAAACTTCGCCGCAAAGGCTGCGACCTGCTGGTGGTCAACGCGGTGGGCGACGGCCGGGCATTCGAGGTGGACAACAACGCCGGATGGCTGCTGCTGGCCGATGGCAGCGAGATCGCCCTGGAGAACGGTTCGAAGACGTTGATGGCAAGCCGTATCGTGGACGCGATCGCGGGTGTCCTCAGGGGCGCCGGCTTCTGACGGGGAGTCTGCGGGTGCGGCTGCGACGACCGATATGCTTCGACGAACTAATTTGCTTGATGGCTCCGAGCCGGAAGGAACGACAGAACCGTGAGCGATAAGAGTCGGCTGTTCACCAGTGAGTCGGTAACCGAGGGACATCCCGACAAGATCTGTGACGCCATCAGCGACTCTGTGCTCGACGCGATCCTGGCGCAGGATCCGCGCTCACGGGTGGCTGTGGAGACGCTGGTGACCACGGGTCAGGTCCACGTCGTCGGTGAGGTCACCACCTCGGCGAAGGAGGCGATGGGCAACATTCCGTCGATCGTGCGGGACCGGATCAAACAGATCGGCTATGACTCGTCGGAGAAGGGCTTCGACTACGAGACGTGCGGCGTCAACATCGGTATCGGTGCGCAGTCACCCGATATCGCCCAGGGCGTCGACACCGCCATCGAGACCCGCAAGGAGGGTGCGGCGGACCCGCTGGACTTGCAGGGCGCCGGTGACCAGGGCCTGATGTTCGGCTACGCGATCGGCGACACGCCCGAACTCATGCCGCTGCCCATCGCGCTTGCGCACCGGCTCTCACGCCGCCTGACCGAGGTGCGCAAGAATGGTGTGCTGCCCTACCTGCGGCCGGACGGCAAGACCCAGGTCACCATCCAGTACGACGGCGACACGCCCGTCCGACTCGACACCGTGGTGCTGTCAACCCAGCACGCCGCCGACGTCGACGTGGAGACGACGCTCGCGCCGGAGATCCGGGAGAAGGTCGTCAACACCGTGCTCGACGACCTCGCTCACACCGCGTTGGACACCTCCGACTTCCGGCTCCTGGTCAATCCCACCGGGAAGTTCGTGCGCGGCGGCCCGATGGGCGACGCCGGCCTGACCGGCCGCAAGATCATCGTCGACACCTATGGCGGCTGGGCGCGCCACGGCGGTGGCGCGTTCTCCGGCAAGGACCCGTCCAAGGTGGACCGGTCGGCCGCATACGCGGTGCGCTGGGTGGCGAAAAACGTGGTTGCCGCGGGACTGGCTGAGCGCGTCGAGGTGCAGGTCGCCTATGCGATCGGCAAAGCCGTCCCGGTCGGTTTGTTCGTCGAGACGTTCGGCAGCGAGACGGTTGACCCGGCCCGCATCGAGAAGGCCATCACCAGTGTGTTCGACTTGCGGCCCGGCGCGATCATCCGTGACCTCGACCTGCTGCGTCCAATCTACGCGCAGACGGCTGCCTACGGGCACTTCGGCCGCACCGACGTGGAACTCCCGTGGGAGCAGCTGAACAAGGTCGACGAGCTGAAGGCCTCGGTCTAGCGCGGTCTAACCTTCGCTGAGCAGACGCAAACACGCACTATTCCAACGGAATTCGTGCGAGTTTGCGTCTGCTCGCGGCCGCCAGCCGGCGTCCTCGCCGAGCGCGCGTGTCTGTACGCGACACGCCGATGCCGGGCGTACCAACGCGCACGCTCCCTGCGCGTGTGAACATGAGGGCTATCGCAGGCAGCCGAATTCGATCGGAAGCGTGGTCGGCCGGCTGATTCCGGTGAGGGGTTTCCATGGTGCGGGTCCGGTGCGGCGGGGGTTGGGTATGCGCCGGGTGATCACGCGCAGAGCCTCGACGAGTTCGAGTCGGGCGAGGTGTACCCCGAGGCAGTAGTGGACGCCGCCGCCGAAGGTGAGTATGGCCGGTGGGGCGTCCCGGGTGATGTCGAGACGGTCGGGATCGTCGTACACCGCCGGGTCGCGGATGCGGTGTTGGCAACGATCATGGTTCCCGCCGGGATCCGAACGTCGCCGAGTTCGACGTCCTCGGTGGCTTGGCGCAATGCGGCGAACACGATGGGCGTGTGTCGGATCAGTTCTTCGACGGCTTGCGGTGCCAGTTCGGGATGCTCGGCCAGCAGCGCCCACTCGTCCGGATGGTCGCACAAGACCTGCACCGCGGACGCGAGCTGGTTTCGGACGGTGTCGGTTCCGGCGTTGAGCAGGATCGCTACCAGGTTGACCAGCTCGTCGTGGCTGAGCCGGTCTCCGTAGGGACCCAGTGCGATGGGGCGCCTGCTGGCGGGCCTGCTTGATGATGCGGTGCGCCTCAACGGGGTTCGGCGCCTCGTGGTAGGCGATGGTCGGCAGTGCGACGTCAAAGACGCTCGGAATCAGGGTGTCGGCGGTCATGGTGGCGCTCCTCGGCTCGGGACAGATCGACTATCCGGCGATGTGATCGCCAGACCATCGGCCAAGATGCCAATTTCGTCGGTGCGCATATGCGTACGTGGGTGATGGCGACGCGGCAACTATCAGCGACTTGGCTGATGTTTTGCGATTCGCGTCGCCGCATGCTGGCTAGCATGAGCGAAAGCGACTCGAGTGAGCTGGGCAAGAGCGAACTGCCGACCGAACGGTGACGTTGCTGCCGGCCGACGTCGAGGACTCGACGCGGCTGTGGGAGGCCCAGCCCCGAGGAGATGACGGCCGCCGTCGCTCGCCTGGACCAGGAGTTGTCCGGCGCGATCGGCGCCCATGGCGGCATCCGCCCGGTTGAGCAGGGGCGAGGGCGACAGCTTTGTGATCGCGTTCACTCGGGCGTCCGATGCGGTGGCCTCCGCGCTGGACTTACAGCGGGCGCCGCTGGCGCAGATCAAGATGCGGATCGGGATTCACACCGGCGAGGTGCAGTTGCGCAGCCAAACTAGCGGGGAGGGCAACTACATCGGACCGACGATCAACCGGGCCGCGCGGTTGCGGGACCTGCTTCATGGCGGTCAGACGGTGTTGTCGGGCGCGACCGAGCCGTTGGTGGTCGACCAGCTTCCACCCGGTGTCTGGTTGACCGACCTCGGTATCCATCCGTTGCCGGTCCCATGCGCTGCTGACCGACACCGAACGCATCCTGTTCCGCCCGCTGGCCGTGTTCCTCGGCGGCTTCGACCTCGATGCCGCCCAAGCGGTCGCCGGCGCAGAAGGGGTGGAGCGCTACCAGGTCCTGGACCAGCTCACCTTGCTCGTCGACAAATCGTTGGTGGTCGCCGAAAACGCTGGGGGCCCAACGCGATACCGGCTGCTGGAAACGGTGCGCCAGTACGCGCTGGAGAAACCCGGCGAGTCCGGCGAGGCCGACGTTGTGCGCACGCGTCATCGCGATCACTACACGGAGTTGGCCGTATTGCTCGACAGCCCGGCGGGTGCCGAGTACGTGCAGCGTCTCGAACAGGCCCAGAATGAGATGGACAGCCTGCGTGCCGCCTCCGGGTGGAGCTTGGAAACGCCGATATCGAGCGCGCGTTGACTTTGGCGTCGTCGCTGCAACCGGTGTGGTAGCAGGGCGGCCGCATCCGCGAAGGGCGGGCCTGGTTCGACACCGTGCTCACCGACGACCCCCGCCTTGATGTCGCGGCAACGGTGCGCGCAAGGGCACTCGCCGACAAGGCCGTGCTCGACTATTCGGTCGACGGCGCCGCCAGTATGGATAAGGCTCAGCACGCCGTGGCGATAGCCCGCCAACTCGATGACCCGGCGCTGTTGCGCCAGGACATTGACCGCGTGCGGCTTCATCGCGGGGGGCGCGCTACGACGCCGTGGTCGCTCGCACGTACTACGCCGAAGCGATCGTCCTCGCCCGGGCTCTGGATGATCGGTGGAGGCTGAGCCAGATCGTCACCTGGCAGGCCAACACGGCGATCATGACCGGTGATGCGATCACGGGACACGCGGCCGCCGAGGAAGGACGCCGGTTGGGGGATTCGATCGGCGACCGGCCCAATTCGCGTGGGTGCGCGGTGTACCTCGGATGGGCACAGGTAATGCAGGGCGATCTGGTCGCAGCCGTCGCACAATTCCGCGAGACGGTGGCCGACTGTGAGCAGGCACACGATTCCTGGCACAAGCTTGCCTGTCTCCACGGCCTGGGCACGGCTCTCGCCTACCAGGGCGAGGTGAGCGCGGCTCGGGCCGCGGCCGATGCGGCCCGCGAGGTCGGCGCCGAGATGGGTGGATACTTTCTCGCGCCAGGCGAATCGACTCTATCCGCAGCTGCTCTGGCCGGCGGCGAGCTTGAAACGGCGCGAGATGCGAGCGAAGCGGCCGCGCGGCACTGGGCTCTGGCCAACTCTCAGGTCACAGCGGCGCAGCGTGCCATCCATGGATCCGAGGCGGCTTTGGCGGACGGTGATCTCATCTCGGCGTGGCGCTGGGCCGACGACGCCGTGTCAGTGCTAGTGGGATGGCACCTGGCGCAGGCAATGACAACACGTGCTCGGGTCGCAATCGCACGAGATGAGCCGGCCCGGGCGGAACGGGACGCCCATGACGCGTTGGCTGCGCAGCTGATACCGGGGCGTACGTGGCCGTCCCCGACCTGCTCGAACTTCTGGCGCGGGTGGACTACGGGGGCAGGCACCAACATTCCGCCAGGCTCTTCGGTGCCGCAGAGGCTATCAGGAAAAGGAAAAAGGATGGGTCTGGCCCGCTTCGCGATTCACCCGGACGGGTATCAGACTTCCGTGGCGGCACTTCGAGATATCATGGGCAAGAAGGACTTTGACTCTGCATGGGCCGCTGGCGCCGCGCTGTCGATCGAGGAGGCGATCGCCTACGCACAGCGCGGCCGGGGTGAACGCAGACGGCCCGCCACCGGCTGGGAATCGCTGATCCCCGCCGAGCGGGACGTCGTCCGGCTGGCCTGTGAAGGCCTGGGCGACAAAGAAATCGCGACGCGGTTGTTCGTTTCACCGCGCACGGTTCATGCGCACTTGACGCACGTCTACACGAAGCTCGGCCTTACCTCGCGCGTCCGGCTCGCCCAGGAGGCGGCCAGGCACGTCTGACCGGTTTGCAGACGACACTTACGAACCGAGCCGAGCCATCCCCGCCACCCCCGCGAGCGCGCGTGTCTGTACGCGACACGCCGATGCTGGCCGTACCAACACGCGCGCTCGCGGGGGATCCGGGGGCGGGGGAGCACGCTCGCGGGCACTCGTTCGCGGGCATCAACTGAACGCGTAGTCGTCCAGATCGAACCGGCGGCTGCGCCAGTCGGCGGCGAGCGTGGTCGTCGGCCGCAGCGGCACATCGCCGTGCTTGTCGAAGTAGTAGCTCCTGGCGCCCGCACAGCTGTCCTGCCAGAACACCTGGCGGTGCCGCTTGCGCATCATTTCGGCGAAGTAGCGGTCGTTGGCCTCCGGCTTCACCTCGACGCGATGCGCGCCGCGGCGCCGCGCCCCTTTGAGGCACCGCACGATGTGGCGGGTCTGGGTTTCGATCAACGCGAAGTACGACGAACCCACGTAGCCGTACGGGCCGCAAATGCAGAAGAAGTTCGGAAACCTGGGCACACTGACGCCCTCGTAGGCCTGTAGCCGGTTCTCGTTCCAGAAGTCGGCGAGCGTACGCCCGCCGGACCCGGTGAGGACGAACGTCGCCGAGTCGATGTCCATCACCTTGAACCCGGTCGCCAGGATGAGCACGTCGGCTTCGTGGCATTCGCCGTCGGCGGTCACCACGCCTGACCCGATCACCTGTTCGATCGGCTCGGTCACCAAACGGACGTTGTCGCGGTTGTATGTCGACAGGTACGTGTTGTGGAATCCGGGCCGCTTGCATCCCACGGGGTAGCGCGGGGTCAGCTTGTCGCGCACCGCCGGGTCGCGGACCTGTGTGTGCAGGTAGGCCCTTCCGGCGGCCTCGGCACGCCGCACCATCGGGAAGACAGTGTAGTAGTGGGCCGAGAGCGGGAACGTTACCTCGACATAGGCCTGGCTCAGCAGCCGCTGCAGTGCCATCCCGCCTGGAACGCGCATCGCCAGCCTTGCTGCGCGTGACAGGGGTATGTCAGCCTTGGGAAAGCACCAGATCGCCGTCCGCTGAAAAACCGTGAGCCGCTCGACAATCGGCGCGATCTGGGGGATCACCTGGACGGCCGAAGCGCCGGTGCCGATGATCGCCACCCGCTTACCGGTGAGGTCCTGCGTGTGGTCCCAGCGGGCGGTGTGCATCGTGACGCCGGCGAAGCCGTCCACGCCGTCGATGTCGGGAAGGTTCGGCTCGGTCAGCACCCCGGCGGCGTTGACGAGAAACCTCGCGGTGATGTCCCCGGCATCGGTGGACACCCGCCACAGGTCGGCCTCTTCGTCGAACGTCGCGCCGGTGACCACGGTGTCGAATCGGATCCGCCCGGCGATGCCGTACTTGTCCACGCAGTGATCGGCGTAGGCCTTCAACTCGCCGCCCGCGGCGTACGTGCGTCTCCAATCCGGGCTCTGCTCGAACGAGAACTGATAGGAGAACGACGGAATATCCACGGCAATACCGGGATAGGTGTTCCAGTACCAGGTGCCGCCCGCCTCGGCGCCCGCTTCGACGATCAGGTAGTCGGAGAAGCCGGCCTCGTCCAGTTTGATCGCTGTGCCGATACCGGAGAATCCGGCGCCGATGATCAACACGTGGTGATCGGGTTCGAGGGAGTCGGTCATCGTGTCCTCACCTATAGAGCGCATTATTCAGCGCGGCCAGACCCCGCGCGGTGGCCTCGGCGGCCACCGGCGAGACCAACCCGAGGCTGACGAAACCGTGGATCATGGTCGGCTCGTTGCTCAGTGTGACGGAAACGCCTGCGGCCGTAAGCAATTCGGCGTACTTGATGCCGTCGTCGCGGACCGGGTCGTGGCCGGCCGTGCCGATGAACGCGGGCGGCAGACCGGCCAGCGATTCGGCGTTGGCCGGGGCCAGCAGTACTGGGAGCGTAGTCGGGTCGCTGAAGTCCATGCCAGGCACATACCACTCCATGAACGCCGCGCTGACCTGGCTGTTGAGCATCGGCGCGTCGGCGTTCTCGGCGAATGACGGCAGTGATATGTCGCCGACCGCGACCGGGTACCACAGCAGTTGGAACACCAGTGGCGGCCCGCCGTTGTCCCGGGCGAGCAGCGCCACGACGGCGGACAGATTGCCGCCCGCCGAGTCGCCGGCCACCGCGACGCGCGCCGGATTCCCGCCGAGTTCGGCGGCATGTTCGCCGACCCACCGCAGCGCCGCCCAGGCGTCTTCGACACCCTGCGGAAACGGGTGCTCGGGCGCCAGCCGGTAGTCGACCGACACAACGATCGCCTCGGTGCCCAACGCGTGTGCGCGCGCGACGTGGTCGTGGGTGTCCAGGTCGCCGATGCACCAGCCGCCGCCGTGGTAGTACACCACCACCGGCAGGTCGTCGTGCCGGTCGATCGGCGGCCAATAGATGCGCACCGGGATGTCGTCGAGATCGCCGTACCCGACGGTGCGCTCTTCGATGCGCATCTGCGGCAACTTGTCCGGCCGCGGCCGGATCGCGCGTAGCCGCTCGCGGGCGACCTCCACGCCGTCATCGATAGTGAACTCCAGCGGCACCACAGCCATCAGTGCCTGGAGTATGGGATCGATTTCGGCTCGCAGCGTCGTCTCCGTCATGACTCCACCGTAGAACCACCGGCGTCCCGTAACTTCGGTAGCTTCTGCAGAATGTCGTCGCTGCGTGCCGTGCCGGCAATCCGCGCCCGATGGGTCACGGGTTGGTGGACGGCCGCGGCCGTCGCGGGAGCCGGTTACGCAGTCTTTCTCGGTTTGTCGGCGCTCGGCCGTCCCGACGGTCACCCACTGACCGGACAGTTTCCCGGCCAGCCCGCGGCCAAGGCCCTGATGGCGGTCTTGCTGGCCGTGGCCGCCGCGGGGGCACCCGTCGACCGGGAACGTCGTTGGCTGATCCCTGCGCTGACGCTGTCGGCTGCCGGCGACTTCCTGTTGGCGCTGCGGTGGTGGGAGCCGTCGTTCGTCGCCGGGCTGGCCGCGTTTCTGCTGGCGCATCTGTGTTTCCTGGGTGCTCTGCTACCGCTGGTTTCGCCGTCACGGCCGCGTGTGCTGGCGGCGTTGTTGATGATGGGTGCGTGCGCGGGGCTGTTGGTGTGGTTCTGGCCGCACCTGGCGGCCGAGGGGTTGACGGTCCCGGTGACGGTCTACATCGCGGTGCTCGGCGCCATGGTGTGTGCGGCGCTGCTGGCCCGGTTGCCGACGCCGTGGACCGCGGTCGGCGCGGTATTTTTCGCGGTTTCGGACGCGATGATCGGGGTCAGCGAATTCATCCGGCACGACCATGTGCTGGCGGTCCCGATCTGGGCCGCTTACGCAACGGCCATGGTGTTGATGACGGCCGGGCTCTTCTTCCGGCGCCGCCCCGCGATGCTGTCCGCCGGTTCTGCTACACCTGCGGGGTGAGCATCCAGCGACAGGCCGCCGCGCACGAGCCTGTCGCCCGGGTCCTGCCGATGCTGACGGTGCCGCACCTGGATCGGGAATTCGACTACCTGGTTGCCGCGGAGCAGTCCGACGACGCCCAGCCGGGGGTGCGAGTGCGGGTGCGCTTCCACGGCCGGCTGGTCGACGCGTTCGTCCTGGAGCGCCGCAGCGAGACTGACCACGAGGGGAAGCTGGGCTTCCTGGATCGGGTGGTGTCACCCGAACGGGTGCTCACGCCGCAGGTGCATTGGCTCGTCGATGCCGTTGCGGCGCGCTACGCCGGCACCCGCGCCGAGGTGCTGCGGCTGGCGATACCGCCGCGCCACGCCCGGGTTGAGCGCGAAACAGTCATGGCCGCAACGCTTTCAGACATCGCAACGCCGGATCGGGCGGGCTGGGGCGAGTACAGCCGCGGCGCGGAGTTCCTCGCCGCGCTCGCCGACGGCCGTGCCGCGCGCGCCGTCTGGCAGGCGCTGCCCGGCGAACGGTGGACGGACAGGCTGGCCGAGGCCGCGGCCGCCACCATCAGCGGTGGCCGCGCGGTGTTGGCGGTGGTCCCCGACCAGCGCGACGTCGACGCGCTCTACCACAGCGCGATCGCCCATTGCGGGCCCGACGGGGTGGTGGCGTTGTCGGCGGGGTTGGGCCCGGCGGCACGCTACCGCCGGTGGCTGGCGGTGTTGCGCGGCGGGGCGCGGCTGGTGATCGGACCCCGCAGCGCGGTGTTCGCGCCCGTGCACGGCCTGGGCCTGTTAATCGTCTGGGATGACGGGGACGACTCGCTGGTCGAGCCGCGTGCACCCTACCCGCATGCCCGCGAGGTGCTGATGCTGCGGGCCCACCAGTTGCGGTGTGCCGCGGTCATCGGCGGGTACGCACGGACAGCCGAGGCGCAGGCGATGGTGCGCTCTGGCTGGGCGCACGATCTGGTCGCCACCCGCCCGGTGGTGCGTGCATGCGCACCGCGAGTGGTGGCCATCGACGACGACGGCCACGCCCAGGAGCGGGATGCGGCCGCGCGGACGGCGCGGTTGCCCTCGGTGGCGCTGCGGGCCGCGCGTGCCTCGCTGGACGCCGAGCGGCCAGTGCTGGTCCAGGTGCCGAGGCGCGGCTATGTGCCGTCACTGGCCTGCAACGGTTGCCGCACGGTCGCCCGCTGCCGCCACTGCACCGGCCCGCTGTCACTGCCGGCGCCGCAATCGCCGCCGGCAGGGGCAGGGTCTGTGGCTGTTTGCCGGTGGTGCGGCCGGGCGGACGCCGCGCTGCGGTGCGCCCGCTGCGGTTCGCAGGCGGTGCGCGCGGTGGTGACAGGCGCGCGGCGCACCGCCGAGGAACTGGGTCGCGCGTTTCCCGGCGCTACCGTCGTCACGTCGTCGGGCGAGTCGGTGGTGAGCACGATCGATTCCGGTCGGGTGCTGGCGGTGGCCACACCCGGAGCCGAACCGCATACGGCCGGCGGCTACGGCGCGGCTCTTCTCCTCGACAGCTGGGCACTGTTGGGCCGCCAGGATCTACGGGCCGCCGAGGACACCCTCCGGCGTTGGATGGCGGCCGCGGCGCTGGTGCGGTCCCGCGCCGACGGCGGAGTCGTCGCGGTCGTGGCCGACGCGGCGATTCCCACCGTGCAGGCCCTGATCCGCTGGGACCCGGTGGGACACGCCGACGCCGAGCTGGATGCCCGCACCGAGGTGGGCCTGCCTCCGAGCGTCCACATGGCCGCCGTCGACGGGTCCGCCGAAGCGGTCGCCGCACTGCTGGCCGCCGCCGGGTTGCCGGGTCCGATCGCGGGCGCCGACGACGTGCTCGGCCCGGTGGAACTGCCCTCCGCGGTACGACGGCCCGCCGGCGTCGATGCGGGCGCAGACATGATCCGGATGCTTGTTCGGGTGGGGCGGGGTCAGGGGTTGGAGCTGTCGACGGCGCTTCGCCGGGCCAGCGCCGTGCTCAGTGCGCGGCGAGACCATGAGCCGGTTCGGATACAGATCGACCCCGTGCGCATAGGGTAGCTCCAGCAAGCAAATGACGGAGGTGGACATGTCGGGATTGGGCCGGGTGATCCGGTGGCTGTTCGCCCTGGCGCTCACCGCTGCCGGCGTGTTGTGGCCGTTGGTGTTCAACGGCGGATCGGGGGGTGCTGTAGCCGACGATCCGGTGACGTTCACCGAGTACCGCGCGGACTATCACGTCGACGCCAACGGCGAGCTGGATGCGGTCGAAACTATCACGGGCCAGTTCCCAAGCGGTCGGCACGGGATTTTCCGGTATTGGGATGTCGGCAATCCGAACAGTCCGCGGGTGCGGCAGGAGCCACGGATCACCTCCGTGCTGATGGATGGCCAGCCGATCGACTACGAGATGTTGTGGGAGCAAGGACGATTCCGGATCGCCAAGATCGGTGATCCGGACACTTACCTCAATTGGGGTGCCCACATCTTCGAGATCCGCTATTCGATCCCCGGGGTGCTCGATCCTGGCGACACCGCACAGAACCGAATGTTCGCGAGCACGGTGGGGGAGTCCGGCGATCGTGCGCCCCAATCGGTGTTCTTCTGGAACGTCATCGCACCGGCCTGGAACAACCACATCGACCGCGCCGACATCCGGGTCACCCTCCCGGCAGGTATCGGCGAGGCGGCATGCTCGGTGGGTTTCGGCCTCGGTTCCTCCTGCGGTGACCTGGCGGTTGGCGGGTCCACTGTCACACTGACAGCAGCAAACCTCCCCCCGCGCACGCCGGTGACCGTTCGGGTCGGCGTCGACATGCCCACGCCGCCCCGGACCGAACTGCCCTGGTCGGTCAAATGGGACCGAGTCCTGGGCCGGTCGCGCGAGCAGGTGGGTTCGGTGGCGGCGCTCACCGTCGCGGCAGCGGTGGGCGCGGCTTTGATGACCCGGTACACGGTCGAGAAGCCGCCGTCTTTCCCGCTGCAATACGCTCCGCCGGATGGGATCGGGCCGGTTCAGGGTGAATACATTCGCACCGAATCGATCAGTCCCAGTGCTCTGACCGCCACCTTGTTCCACCTCGGTGAGCGGGGCCTAGTCGAACTGCGTCAAACCGGAGAGAAGAAGTGGCGCGTGCGGGGTATCGGCGACGGCTCCGCGTGGAGTGGCGTCGACCCGGTAGGCCGCGCCGTGGGCTCGGCGCTCAACGTAGACCGTCCGGGTGGTGAGTTCAAGGCCAACGGCAATGTGACCGCCGGCAAGAGGCTGACGGAAGCGAAGACAGAGCTCGGCTCCGCTGTGCGCCAGTGGGCATTCGGCGAGGGGCTGCTGGTGTCGCGGCGCTCGG
Organism: uncultured Mycobacterium sp.; assembly: GCA_964511995.1. Classification (GTDB taxonomy): domain Bacteria; phylum Actinomycetota; class Actinomycetes; order Mycobacteriales; family Mycobacteriaceae; genus Mycobacterium. Next base: position 8,761 of record CAZEHT010000049.1, on the reverse strand, counting down.
AGTGGTGGGTGCGTATCGCGAATCTGGTGGCCCTGGTGTGCGCGGTACTGGCTGCGACGACGTGGTTCGGCGTCACGATGTGGGTGGTGCCTTTCGCGGTGTTGTTCTTCGTGTCGGCGCGCTCGTGGTCGGTAGGGGTGGGAACCCGGCGCACGGAGGCAGGTCGCGAATTGTGGTCGCGGGCAGGCGGATTCCACCGAATGCTGGTCACCGACTCGGCGGAGGCCAGGTTCGACTTCGCGGCGCGCAAGGATTTTTACACCGCGTATTTGCCGTTCGCGGTCGCCGCGGGCGCGGCGGCGCTGTGGGCGCAGAAGTACCAGGCCGTGACCGGACTTCCCGCGCCACAACCAGTCTGGTACCAGTCCTCGCCCGGAAGTGACCACTCGTCGGCGGGGTGGTCAGGATCGAACTTCGACAGTTTCGAATCGGCGTTGTCGTCGTCCATCGGTGCCTACACGGCCTCGCAGTCGTCGTCGAGCACTAGTAGTGGCGGGTCCGGCGGCGGAGGCGGCGGTGGCGGTGGCGGTGGCGGAGGAGGAGGCTCGTGGTGAGTTTCGTGTTAGTCGTGGTGCTGCTCGTCGCGGTGCTGCTGCTGGTTCTATTCGTGGTCGGCTACAACAAGATCCGTGCTGGCGACGTGCGCGTCGACGAGGCGCTGGGGGGCATCGACGTCGAGTTGACCCGGCGCGCGTCGCTGATCCCCGCGCTGGTCAGCACCGTGAGCGCGTTCGCTGCGCACGAGAAGGCGATCCTCGACCACGTGTCCGACGCGCGTGCCGCGCTGGCGTCGGCCACCACCGGTAAGTCGGTCGCGCAGCGCAGCGCCGCCGAAACACAGTTCGACTCCGCGGTCGGGCAAGTGATGGCGCTCGGCCAGACCTACCCACAACTGAACTCGTCGACCAACTTCCTCAACTTGCAGCAGAACCTCGCCGACACCGAGGACAAGCTGGCCTTCGCCCGGCAGTACTACAACGACGCCGTGGCCACGCTGAACAAGTCGGTCACCACCATTCCCTGGATGTTCGTCGCCGGAATCGCCCGGGTGTCGGAACGCGAGTATTACCAAACCCCGCGCTGAGGGTGCGCGGGCGGAACAGCCGGCCATCCCTAAACTGAGCCGATGCGACTGGTGTTCGCCGGTACCCCCGAGCCGGCGCTGCCCGCCCTGCGCCGACTCATCGCCTCGCCACGCCACGACGTGGTGGCCGTGCTGACCCGGCCCGACGCGGTGGCAGGACGACGCGGCAGGCCCGCTCCGTCGCCCGTCGCCCGGTTGGCCACCGAGCACGGTATCGAGGTGTTGAAGCCGGATCGTGCCAACGAGCCCGGCTTCGTCGCCGAATTGGCCCGGCTGGCCCCCGATTGCTGTCCGGCGGTGGCCTACGGCGCGATTCTGGGGCCCGAGCTGTTAGCCGTCCCGGCGTGCGACTGGGTCAACCTGCATTTCTCGCTGCTGCCCGCCTGGCGCGGGGCCGCGCCGGTGCAGGCGGCCATCGCCGCCGGGGACACCGTCACCGGTGCAACGACGTTCCGGATCGAATCGCGTCTGGACAGCGGGCCGGTGTACGGCGTGGTGACCGAAACGATCCTGCCCACCGATACGGCCGGCGACCTGCTCGATCGGCTGGCGGTTTCCGGCGCGGACCTGCTGGCGGCGACGCTCGACGGCATCGAGGACGGCACGCTGCATGCCGTGCCGCAGCGCGAAGAGGGTGTCAGTTTCGCGCCCAAGATCACAGTGGATGCCGCGCGCGTGCACTGGGACCTGCCGGCGCAGGCGGTCGACCGAAGGATCCGGGCGGTCACGCCGAGCCCCGGCGCATGGACCATGATCGACGGAACCCGCATCAAGGTCGGGCCGGTGACCGTGGTCGACGCAGATGCGCTCGCGCCGGGGGAGATCCTCGTCGAGCGAACCCGTGTCCTGGCGGGGACGGGTTCGGGGCCGGTGCGGCTTGGGTCGATCCAACCGCCCGGAAAGAAGCCGATGAATGCTGCCGACTGGGCACGCGGCGCGCGTCTTGGCGGTGTGCGGGCGATATGAGTAACGATCGGCGACCGCGGGCCCCTCGCACCCCTGACAGCCCTTGTTCACCGCGCGCCTCCGGTGCCCCCCGCGCAGGCCCCCGGCGGAAGGACGAGCGGCGGCCCCTGGACCCGGCCAGGCGCGCCGCGTTCGATGTCCTGCGTGCGGTTTCAACGCGTGACGCCTACGCCAACCTCGCGCTGCCCGCCCTGCTCAGGGAACGCGGGATCGTCGGCCGCGACGCGGCCTTCGCCACCGAACTGACTTACGGTGCCTGCCGAAGCCGCGGCCTGCTCGACGCGGTGATCGCCGCGGCCGCGGAGCGGCCGACCGACAAGATCGACCCCGTGATTCTCGACCTGCTCCGGTTGGGCGCCTACCAGTTGTTGCGCACCCGAGTCGAACGACATGCCGCGGTGTCCACCGCGGTTGAACAGGCCGGAATCGAATTCGATTCTGCGCGTGCGGGATTCGTCAACGGCGTGCTCCGCAGGATCGCCGCGCGCGACGAGCCGGGTTGGGTCGCCGACCTTGCGCCGCCGCGGGCCTCCGATCCGGTCGGCCACCTGGCGTTCGTCCACGCCCACCCGCGGTGGATCGCCCAGGCCTTTGCCGACGCGCTGGGCGCTCGTGCTGGTGAGCTCGCGCAGTTGCTGGCCTGTGACGACGAGCGGCCCCTGGTGCACCTGGCCGCGCGGCCGGCGGCGATGACCGCGCAACAGCTGGCCGACGCGGTGGGCGGTGACCCCGGTAGATACTCGCCATTTGCTGTCTACCTCCCCGGCGGAGACCCCGGGCGGCTGCTACCGGTGCGGGACGGCCATGCCCTGGTGCAGGACGAGGGAAGTCAACTGGTGGCCCGAGCGCTGGCACTGGCGCCGCTCGACGGTGACGACGGCGACGGTGAACCGGGAGGCGACGACAGCCGCTGGCTCGACCTGTGTGCCGGTCCGGGTGGCAAGACCGCGTTGCTGGCCGCGTTGGGCGCCGAGCGAGGGGCCCAGGTCACGGCCGTGGAGCCGGCGCCCCGCCGCGCCGAACTGGTGGAGCAGAACACCCGCGGACTCGCGGTCGAGGTGTTGCGGGTCGACGGCCGCGACTCCGGGCTCGACCCGGGCTTCAGCCGGGTGCTCGTCGATGCCCCGTGCACCGGACTCGGGGCGCTGCGCCGTCGCCCCGAGGCCCGCTGGCGACGCCAGTCCACGGACATCCCGGAGCTGGCGAAACTGCAGCGGGAACTGCTCGCGTCGGCGATCGACCTCACCAGGCCGGGAGGTGTGGTGCTCTACGCCACGTGTTCGCCGCATCTGGCCGAAACCGTGGGCGTAGTGGCCGACGCGCTGCGCCGCCACCCGGTCACAGCCCTGGACGCCCGGCCGTTGTTCGCCCCGGCGGCAGACCTCGGAGAAGGTCCCTACGTGCAGCTATGGCCGCACCGGCACGGCACCGACGCAATGTTCGCCGCTGCTCTGAGGCGGACCCGATGACTGCTGACGAACCAAAGTCGTGGTGGCGCCGCGCAATCTCCTGACACCCGGTGACTAAGGTGAACGCCATGCCGCCACCCCTGATCGCGCCGTCGATACTCTCGGCGGACTTCGCCCGGCTCGCCGACGAGGCGGCAGCGGTCGAAGGCGCAGACTGGCTGCACGTCGACGTCATGGACGGGCACTTCGTTCCCAACTTGACGCTGGGCCTACCCGTGGTGGAGAGCCTACTGGCCGCCACCACGATCCCGATGGACTGCCACCTCATGATCGACGATCCCGACCGGTGGGCGCCGCAGTACGCCGAGGCGGGTGCCTACAACGTGACCTTCCACGCCGAGGCCACCGACAATCCCGTCGGGGTCGCCAAGGACATCCGTGCCGCCGGGGCGAAAGCGGGGCTTTCGGTCAAACCGGGGACGCCCCTGGAGCCGTACCTGGACATCCTGCGCGACGTCGACACGTTGCTCGTGATGTCGGTGGAACCGGGCTTCGGCGGGCAGCGCTTCATCCCCGAAGTGCTGTCGAAAGTCCGCACCGCGCGCCGACTGGTCGATGCCGGCGAGTTGACCATCCTGGTCGAGATCGACGGCGGCATCAACGCCGACACCATCGAGGCAGCGGCGGAGGCGGGTGTCGATTGTTTCGTCGCCGGGTCCGCGATCTATGCGGCGGATGACCCGGCCGCGGCGGTGGCCGCCCTACGACGGCGTGCGGCTGCCGTCTCGCCGCATCGCGGACGGTGACGCTCCCGGCGGCGATGCGCCTCGCCAGCGAGCAGGCCGACTACGTCAAGGGCGCCACCTATCCCAATCCTCCTGTGGGAGCGGTGATTCTGGACCGCGCCGGGCAGATCGCGGGCGTCGGCGCTACCGAACCTCCGGGCGGTGCGCACGCCGAGGTCGTCGCCCTTCGCCGCGCGGGCGCCAAAGCCGAGGGCGGCGTCGCCGTCGTCACGCTGGAGCCGTGCAACCATCACGGCCGCACTCCGCCCTGCGTCGACGCCCTTCTGGCAGCCAAGGTTTCGGAGGTGGTCTTCGCGGTCGCCGATCCCAATCCGGTCGCCGGCGGCGGTGCGGTACGGTTGGCGGCCTCCGGTGTCGAGGTGACCGGTGGCATCGAAGCCGAGCTCGTGCGCGGGGGGCCGCTGCGGGAGTGGCTGCACCGGCAGCGCACCGGCCGGCCGCACGTCACGTGGAAATTCGCCACCAGTATCGACGGCCGCAGCGCGGCCGCCGATGGTTCAAGTCAATGGATTACCAGTGTGGCCGCCCGGGCGGACCTGCACCGCAGGCGTGCCGCGGCCGACGCCGTCATCGTCGGAACCGGCACGGTTTTCACCGACGATCCCGCGTTGACCGCGCGGCTGCCCGACGGCACCCTCGCCGACCGCCAGCCGCTGCGGGTCGTGGTGGGTGAACGTGAAATACCCTCGGATTCAATGGTTCTCAACGCAGACTCGCGCACGATGGTGATCCGCACCCATGATCCCCGGGAGGTGATCCGGGCGCTGGGGGACCGCACCGACGTCCTACTGGAGGGCGGGCCGACACTGGCCGGGGCGTTCCTGCGCGCAGGAGCCATCGACCGGATCGTGGCCTACGTGGCACCGATGCTGCTGGGCGGGCCGATCACGGCCGTCGACGACGTCGGCGTGCCCAGCATCGGCAAGGCCCTGCGCTGGCGGTTCGACGACATCAAGCCGGTCGGGCCGGATTTGCTGCTTTCCCTGGTACCGCACTGACGGCAGCCCCGAGACCGGGCTGACGTCTGCCGGTTGCACCGGTGAACCCGCGGTGTCGAACGAGTTACGGCCAACCTGGCCCAACCGCTCACACGCCTAGGGCATAGACCGTACGATCCCCCTAGTCACCTGCACCGCGCGGCAACCAATCCCGGATCAGGAAGGAATCGACATGGCCAAAGGCAAGTCGAAGGCCGACAAGGACAAGAAGCCGGCCGGCAAGGACGAGAAGCCGACGGCAGACGGCTCCGCGCCCGCGAAGTTGTCGGAGAAGGATTACCAGCGCGAGCTGAAGAAGCTGCACGGCGAATTGGCGGCCCTGCAGGAGTGGGTGAAAGCCACTGGGGCGAAGGTGTGCGTCGTTTTCGAGGGCCGTGACGCCGCCGGGAAGGGCGGGGTGATCAAGGCGATTATGGAGCGGGTCAGCCCGCGGGTGTTCCGGGTCGTGGCGCTGCCCGCCCCGACCGACCGCCAGAAGTCGCAGATGTTTCTGCAGCGCTACGTCGAGCAGTTGCCGTCCGGCGGTGAGATCGTCATCTGGGACCGCAGCTGGTACAACCGCGCCGGCGTCGAGCGAGTGATGGGATTTATCCCCCTGGATGTGGTCGACAGATGGCTCGACGCGGTGCCCGCCTTCGAGAAGTCGATGGTCGACTCCGGCATCATCCTGCTGAAGTACTGGCTGGAGGTCAGCCCCGAGGAACAGACCCGCCGATTGTCGGGCCGGATCGACGACCCGCGCAAGGGCTGGAAGCTCAGCCCCATGGATGTCGCTTCCTACACGAAGTGGGACGACTACACGGTCGCCAGGGACGCTATGTTCAAGCACACCAGCACATCTTGGGCGCCCTGGTTCGTCGCCGTCAGCGAGGACAAGAAACGCGCTCGCCTGAACGTGATCTCCCACATGCTGGACCACATCCCGTACCAGCACCTCGACGTCGAGAAGGTGAAGCTACCGAAACGATCGGCGAAGGCTACGCCGCCCCCGAAGGACACCTACCACGCCGTGCCCGAGAAGTTCTGACGGTCAGACCGATTGCGTCACCGCGGTGCCGGCCTCCTTGGCGTGCTCCCTGGCGTGGGTGTGCCGGCCCGCGATGAACAGCCCGATCAGCGCGCCCACCAGGCAGATTATGGCGGTGATGCCGAAAATCTCGCCGTACTGCATGGAGAACGCCAGCCGGTAGCGGACGGCTTCCGCGGCGATCCTGGCCGCCAGGGTGTCGCCGCCCGCCTTGGGCAGCGTCGCTACGATCTCGTTGAAGCGGTAGAGGCCCCACGCCGAGAGTGCGGCGACGCCGACCAGCATTCCGGTCATCCTTGCGACCACGACCAGCGATGACGCGATGCCGTGCTGCGCCGCGGGAACCACACGCAAGGCCGCCGATGTCAGCGGGCCGATGACCAAACCCAGCCCGAAGCCGGCCAGTGCCAGATCGGTGTCGAAAGTGGGCAGTGTGACGACGAAGAGGTCGTGGCGTGCCGACAGCACGTCGACACCCCACTGAGACACCAGCCAATAGGCGTAGCCGGCCAGCGCCATCCCGGTGAACACCACCGCGCGGTCGCCGACCCGGGTGGCGATCCATCCGCCGGCCAGCGCGCCGATCGGCAGGGTGATCAGAAACCTCAGCAGCAGCCCCGCGGCGCCGATTTGGTCGTAGCCCAGGACTCCTTGGCCGAATAGCTCCACGTTGACCAGCGTGGCCATCAGTGCCGCACCGGCGCATACCGAGGTGCCGAGGGCGGCCAGGAACGGCCCGAACCGCACACCGGTGGGTTCGATGAGCTTGGTGGGGGCCAATCGTTCCCAGACGAAGAACGCGACCCCGGCGATCACCGCGGCGCCGATCACCGGCGGTCCCCAGTCCGGCAGCAGCTGTTTGCCGTCGGGTGCGGGGTTGTATAGGCCGACGACGGCCAGACCGAGCGCTACGGCCAGTAGTACCCCTCCGATTACGTCGATTCGCTCGTGTCTGCTGTCGGGGTCGCGGGCGGGCAGGCTGACGTGGATGAGACCCATGGCGATAAGGGCCAGCGGGACGTTGATCCAGAACACGTCGCGCCAGGTGTTCAGCAGCCACACGACCGCGACGCCGTAGATCGGACCCAGGACGCTGCCCAGTTCCTGGGCGGCTCCGATGCCGCCCAGGACGCCGGCGCGGTTGCGTGTCGCCCAAAGGTCCGCCGCCAGCGCCAGCGTCACCGGCAACAGCGCGCCGCTGGCGGTGCCCTGGATGACCCGTCCGACGACCAGCGTCGTCAGGTCGTTCGACAGGGCGGTCACCACCGAACCGATTGCGAAGCCGGCGAGGCTCATCTGCAGCAGCAGTTTGCGACCGAATCGGTCCGATGCCCGTCCGAGCAGCGGCATCGCCGCGACGTAGCCCAGGAGGTACCCGGTGACGATGGGCGTGGCCTGCTGGAGTTTGTTGAGGGGTATCCCGACGTCTTTCATGATGTCGGTCATGATCGTGACGACGACGTAGGTGTCGAGTGCCCCGAGCAGGACTGCCAGGCTGCCCGCGCTGATCGCGATCCTGCGACTGAATTCCGCGCGCATCACAATTGCGGCTTCGTGACGGTGACGGGCTTGTTCCAGTCGGAAAGCGTCATCTCTATCGAAGAGTCGCTGGTTGGCGCGACACGGGCGCGCATGAGTTTGTGGTCGCCGCCCTTTTCGATCCATACCGTGCTCGGCAGCGCGGTTGAGGCCTTCAGCTGCGGGATCAGCTTGTTCATCGCGTCGGCGCTGACGTTGCCGCTGACTTTCACCGTGTCGGTGTCGTCAAGTCTTTCGCCAAATTCGGATGTGGCGTCGGCGATGCTGTTCAGCATATTCGCCAGGCCGACGTCGGGGTTCAGGATCGTCGACGGGTCGTAGATGTCGGCGGCGGGACCCATATCAAGCCAGTTGTCCGGTGACAGTGCCGCGAACAAGGTGCCGTCTGCCACGACGAGACCGGTTTCGAGGGGGGAGCCGCCCATGATGATCGTCGCCTTGCCCTTGACCGCGGTGGCCGGCACGTTTGTCAAATCCCCGGAAAGTGTCTTGATCGGCAGCCCTTCGATCTTGCCCTCAATAACGATCTCCACATGCGCGCTCGTCAGGTTCTTGGTGGCCGCCGCGGACTCCTCTAATACCGTCGCGGCGTCCGGGACAGCTTCGACGGCCGATGAACCCGTGCCTGAGGACGAGCAACCGACGACGAGCGCGCAGGCGGTCGCGACGGCGGCGAGGGCGGAAAGGCTTCGGGACGTGGCGATCCTGCGTGGGCGCGACTGCATGCCATGCATCGTAGTGGTTGCCGGTCTGCGCCCCCGTAGCCTCACACGCCGCGTGGCGGCGTCACCGCAGGTGGGCCGGTATTGGCATGGCCGTCAGTGCGTCCACCCCTCGGCGGCCTGCGCATCGTAGGTGGCGTCGATGCGGTCGAATCGGCGACGGATCGACGTCCGTGATTGCCGATGCGGGAGCACGTAGAGCCGTCCCGC
>CAZEHT010000048.1:24647-26379 GCA_964511995.1 uncultured Mycobacterium sp. | reverse complement strand
GGTGGACCTGTCGCAACTGGCCGTCGATGCGGTATCCGACGCCCATGTGGCAGGCACGGACCATCAGTGGAACCTCGTGCTTCCGGACGATCCGGTCCTGGTGGAAGGCGACGCCGCCCGCCTGCACCAGGTGCTGACCAATTTGTTGGCCAACGCGCGGGTTCACACCCCGCCCGGCACGGCGGTCACGGTCTCGCTGAAGGCCGACGGACGCGTCGCCGAGTTGGGGGTGGCCGACAATGGCCCCGGCATCCCGCCTGAGCTGCAATCGGAGGTCTTCGAACGGTTCGCGCGCGGGGACTCCTCGCGCTCGCGCAAGGGTGGCAGCACCGGTCTCGGCCTGGCCATCGTGGCGGCGGTCGTCCGGGCACACCACGGCAGCATCGAGCTGCACAGCACTGCTGGCGACACCCGATTCGTTGCGCGCCTTCCGCTCACAGGTAGCGCATAGCCAGGGACCAATTCGAGTCCAACGCTGCGCTCCGACGATGGCATCCATGAGCATCGCCATCGAGCACGACGCCGTATCTCCCGAGGCCCGTGCGCCCGGCGCCGCATCCACAGAGGCCGGACGGGGCGCTGGTCAGTCTGTGGCCGGCGGATTCACAGCCGTATATCGGCGGCTCCACCGACAACAGCTTGCTGCAACTAACCCTTGGCTACAACGGTCTCGGCCGCGTGCTGGGCGGTGACGGCAATCCCACCGGCGGCGGGGGACCAGGGGAGGGTCGACCCCCCGGCCCGATGTTCGGCGGGAGCACGGACTCGGCCGCATGTTCGGTGAGTCGATGGGCACCGACATATCCTGGCTGCTGCCGGCCGCGCTGACCGGCCTGGCCGCAGGGTTGTGGTTGACCCGGCGCGCCCCCCGCACGAGTCTGGCTCGTGCCGGCCTGCTCCTGTGGGCGGTTGGGTGGTTGTCACCATGCTGGTGTTCGGCTATATGCGGGGCATTATGCACCCCTATTACACGATCGCCCTCGCCCCGGGCGTCGCCGTGGTGTTCGCGCTATCCGTCGCCGAATTATGTAGTGGCAGAAGATATCTGAACTACCATATCATGCCGGGTCTGATGTTGGCCTCCACCGGTGTGTGGAGTTACGCGCTGCTGGCGCGCACCCCGGAGTGGTTGCCGTGGTTTGCGCTGGACAGTGCTGGTGTGCTCGATCGTGGCCGCGGCGGTGCTTGTCGCCGGGGGTCACCGGATGGGGCGCTACGGCGCGGAGCTGGCTCTTGCGGGCCTGCTCGCGGGGTTCGGTGGGAGCGCGGCGTACACGGTGCACACCGTGATGTATCCGCATGGCGGAAGGATGCCCGCGTCGGGACCGACAACCCACAGTGGTCCCAGCGGGCACAGCGGGTTGCCGCCCGGCCCGGGCGGTTGGAAGGACAGCACCGGTCAGCGCGAGCAGCTTCAGGAACTGCTGAAGTCCACCGATAACCGTTGGGCCGCAGCGGCTGTCAGGTCGCACGGTGTCAGCCGACTGGAGTTGTCCACGGGGACCTCGATCATGGCGATCGGCGGATTCATGGGCAGCGATCCGGCACCGACGTTGGCTCAGTTCCAGCGCTACGTCCACGAGGGGCAGATTCGCTACTTCCTCGTCGACGACGGCCCGGGCCGGCCGGGTGGACGAGACGCCGGGTCCTCGGGCGCTCAAATCGAGCAGTGGGTGGCCGGTCACTTCGTCGCGCACACAGTGGACGGCACCACCGTCTACGACCTGCAGGC
>CAZEHT010000048.1:0-24547 GCA_964511995.1 uncultured Mycobacterium sp. | reverse complement strand
CCGGTCACTTCGTCGCGCACACAGTGGACGGCACCACCGTCTACGACCTGCAGGCAACCTGAGCGGACACGATGGCCCGATGATGTGCGCTCAGCGCACCCCTCGCTGGTGTACAACGGCGGGGATGGAACGCAACGCGCCCGCCGCAGTCATCGACGCCGCGCACGCCGAGCACTTGCGCGCACTTCCGCTTCACGACACGGCCGATTTCGACCACGCCGAGCGGGATTCCTCGGAGCGCTCACACCGTGCGTGATTACGGCTGCCGGCGGACGGGTGGTCTACGACAACGATGCGTACGCGTTTCTGGAGGGGACGGCACCGACATCGCCCGAAGGCTTCATCGAACACGCGGTCCAGGAGAACGTCTGCGTCGGCACTCCCATGCTCAGGCGCGGTAGGTACATGTACGCAACGATGGTGGAGCACGGCCCTCGCGGCCAGCTCGGATGCGGTCTTGGGCCGACACCGTCGACGGGTGAGATCGCCGTCCTCGTGCCGACCGTCGACGTCAGCAGCACCGGCGAAACACACACGATCGACGGGGTGGAGATCGAGTTCCAAATGGCGCCGGGCGCCGAGGCCCCAGCCGAGATGCACTTCTTTCTCCCGAAGTTCAAAGCGCTGTGCATGGCCGAGAGCGCCACCCACAACCTGCACAACCTGCTGACATTGCGCGGTGCGCTGGTGCGCGACCCCCATGCGTGGTCGGGCCACCTGACGGAGGCCATCGACCGCTACGCCGATCGAAGCGATGTCCTGTTCGCCTCACGCCACTGGCCCACTTGGGGAACCGATCGGATCGTGGAATTCCTGTCGCTGCAACGGGATCTGTACGCATACCTGCATGACCAGACGCTGCGGCTGCTGAACCAGGGTTTGACTGGCATCGAGATCGCCGAGGCGTTCGAGTTGCCGCCCCCGCTAGAAACCGCGTGGCATGCCCGCGGGTACTACGGCTCGGTCAGCCACAACGTCAAGGCGGTGTACCAGCGCTACATGGGCTGGTTCGACGGGAATCCGGCGCGCCTGTGGCCGCATCCTCCCGAAGCGATCGGGCCGCGTTACGTGGATGCCATCGGCGGTGTGGACCGCGTGGTGGCGATCGCACAGAAGGCGTTCGGTCGAGGGGACGTCCGTTGGGCGACAACACTATTGGACCATGTGATATTCACCGACGAGGACTACGCACCAGCCCGCGAGTTGTGCGCGTCCACGCTCCAACAGCTGGCCTATGGCGCTGAGAACGCCACGTGGCCCAACTTCTTCCTCAGCGGCGCTACCGCGCTGCGCTGGGGGCACTTTCGACAGCGGTGCCGCCCAGTCCACGACCTCGCCCATGCTTGCCCAGCTCGCGGCGGAGCAGATGTTCGACCTGATGGCTATCAACGTCGACGGCCCCAGGGCATGGGATCTCGCGCTCGCCGTGGACGTTTCGTTCGACGACCTGGGCGCCAACTACCGGCTGACGCTACGCAACGGCGTTCTGGTGTATCGAAAGATGCCGGCCGACCCGGGCACCGCCGGTGCGTCGTTGAAAGTCGCCGGAAGGTGCGATTGATGGCGCTGGTGATGGGAGACCTGGCCTCCCCCGGGGTCGAGATCGCCGGCGACGAAAAGCGATTGCGCAGCTGTTTGGTGCGCTGGACAGACCCGACCCAATTTCACATCATCACTCCGTAAGGATCATCGCCGCGTAAGGCGGCCGTGTCTGCCGTAGGCAATGCGAGGTAGGTCGAATGCAACTGCTTCTGGTGCGCCACGCGCTGCCCCACCGCAGTGATCAAGGCCAGGGCTCGGACCCGGGACTATCCGCGGTCGGTGTCGAGCAGGCCGGGCGGCTTTTGGCGGCGCTATCGCGGTTTCCGCTCGTACGGCTGGTGAGCAGCCCGCAGCGGCGTGCCGTACAGACTGCCGAGCCGGTTGCCTCGGCTTTCGGGCTGCGCATCGAGATCGATGAGCGTCTCGCCGAGTATGACCGGGATCTGGCGGGCTACGTGCCGATCGAAGATCTGCGCACTGAACGTCCCGAGGACTGGGCACGGATGGCCGACGGGCACCTGCCGGGAGGCGTCGACGAGAAGGCTTTTCGAGCTCGTACGAGCGCCGCGCTCGCCGACGTCGTGGCCCAAGCCGCTCATGAAGACACGGTCGCGGTGTTCAGTCACGGGGGCGTGATCAACATCTGCTTACACCAGATTCTGGGGACCCGGCGGTTGCTGTCGTTCCCCATCGACTATGCCTCGATCACCCGATTGCTCTACGCCAGGTCCGGCCAGGCCACCGTCGTCAGCACGAACGGCACCGATCACGTGTGGGATCTGCTGCCCCGAAACCGCCGTCGATGACGGACTTGCCCCCCTATACGGTGCGGGCGAGCCGGTCGGCGATCAATCCGGCGAATCGTGCCGGATCGTCGAGTGCCCCGCCTTCGGCGAGAACGGCCGTGCCGTACAACAATTCGGCGATGTCGGCGAGCCCGCCGGTCGACGGCGAGTCGGCGCCACGGTCCTTGTGAGCCTCGTGCAGGGCCGTGACGAGCGGATGATTCGGGTTCAATTCGAGTATCCGTTTCCCGGTCGGAACCAGCTGCCCGGAGGCACGGTACATCCGGGCGAGCGCCGGCGTGATGCCGAAGGTGTCGGTTATCAGGCAGGCCGGTGACTCGGTCAGGCGGGTGGACAGCCGCACTTCCTTGACGTGTTCGTTCAACGTCTCTTGCAACCATTTGAGCAGGTCGGCGAAATCACGCTCCCGCTCCTGGCGCTCGGCCTCGTGGGCGGACTTCTCCTCCTCGGAATCCAGGTCCACTTCGCCCCTGGCCACCGACTGCAGCGGCTTGCCGTCGAACTCGGTCACCATTCCCACCCAAACCTCGTCGACCGGATCGGTCAGCAACAGCACCTCGTAGCCCCTGGCCTTGAACGCCTCGAGGTGCGGCGACTTCAGGAGCTGCTGGCGGGACTCGCCGGTGGCGTAGAAAATCTTTTCCTGACCCTCCTTCATCCTCCCGACGTATTCGGCGAGCGTGGTCGGGTCCTGCTCGCTGTGTGTCGAGGCGAACGACGAAATGCGTAGCAATGTGTCCTGGTTGTCGAAGTCCGATAGGAGGCCTTCCTTGAGGACTCTGCCGAACTGGGTCCAGAACGTGCGGTAGTCGTCCTGCCGCTCGGACTGCATGTCCTTCACCGTCGAGAGGACCTTCTTGGTGAGGCGGCGCCGGATCGCCTTGATCTGCCGGTCCTGCTGCAGGATTTCGCGGGACACGTTGAGCGACATGTCCTGCGCGTCGACGACACCCTTGACGAAGCGCAGGTACTGCGGCATGAGCTGATCGCAGTCGCTCATGATGAAGACCCGTTTGACGTACAGTTGCACCCCGACCTTGGCGTCCTGATTGAACAGGTCGAACGGCGCATGGGAGGGGATGAACAGCAGGGCCTGATACTCAAACGTGCCCTCGGCCTTCATCGGGATGATTTCCAGCGGGTCGTCCCAGGCGTGCGCGACGTGCTTGTAGAACTCCTTGTACTCCTCGTCGGAGACTTCGTCCTTGGGCCGGGCCCACAGCGCCTTCATCGAGTTGAGTGTCTCGGTTTCGACGGTGATCCGATCTTCCCCGGCTTCGCCATCTTGTGACCCTTCCGCTTCCGGTGCCGGGGACCGTCGCTCGACCTTCATCGTGATGGGCCACGCGATGAAGTCGGAATACTGCTTGACGAGCGCCCGGATTTTCCACTCCGACGTGTAGTCGTGCAGCTCGTCCTCGGGGTCTTCGGGCTTGAGATGCAGGGTGACCGATGTCCCCTGCGGAGCGTCATCGATCGTTTCGACGGTGTAGGTGCCCTCGCCGCTCGACTCCCACCGGGTGGCCGAGCTCTCGCCCGCTTTGCGCGTGAGCAGTTCGACTTTGTCGGCGACCATGAAGGTGGAGTAGAAGCCGATCCCGAACTGACCGATCAGTTCTGCCGAGGCCGCGGCATTCTTGGCTTCCCGTAATTGCTGGCGCAGCTCAGCGGTGCCGGACTTGGCCAGGGTACCGATGAGGCCGACTACTTCCTCGCGTGTCATACCGATGCCGTTGTCGCGAACGGTCAGGGTGCGCGCGTCTTTGTCCACCTCGAGCTCGATATGCAGGTCCGAGGTGTCGACGGCCAGATCCTTGTTACGGAAGGCTTCCAGGCGCACTTTGTCCAGGGCGTCGGAGGCGTTCGAGATCAACTCCCGCAGGAACGAATCCTTGTTGGAGTAGACCGAGTGGACCATCAGATCCAGCAGTTGGCGTGCCTCTGCCTGAAATTCCAGCTGCTCGACTTGCGCGTTCATGTGATTCCGTTCGACGACAACACTTTCCGGGTGGGCGGTGCCCGGGCAAATCATACTCACCGCGCCACCTGCCGCCGTCTTGGACGGTCCATCGCAATCCGGTGTGTGAAGCGGCGGCGATAGCGGGCCCATGAGTTATGACTTCGCCGGTCCGGCCGGGGTCGCGCCGACGCGGACTGGGAGTTTGGGCTGGGCTAACGCCCTCGTGCGCGCTTGGCGACCCTGCGCAGCTGGAAGATGCGCACTGCTCCGACGGCCACCGTGATGAGGCCGCCGGCCACCGCAGCAAAGAGTATCGCCACCCCAAGCGGCAGGCTCCAATGCCACCCGAGGAACTGGAACGGCGTCGTCGCTGTGTTCTGCGTGATGAAGATCAGCAGCACGATGAGAATAAGGAACCCGACGATCAGCGCTGCCCACATCGCTGCTGCACGGGTGACGCCATGGGCCGGCTCGGGAACAAGCACCGGAGGCAGATCGGAGGCGGACGGCACTGACGGATCGCTGCTCATGAGAGTCATCATCGTCCAATTGGGACAAGATGCAACAACCTTCCGGGCGTGTTCACACCGAGTCAAAGCACGGGCGCCACCGCACCCACCGCTAGTGTCGGGTAATGAACAGGCTGCGACGCCGCGCCCGGACCTTGTTGCTGGTGCTGGCAGCGCTCACGATGCTGGTGATGACAGCATGCGGAAGTTCGAATCCGCTGGGCGGCGCAACTGCCTCTGGTGACCTGAAGTCGATCGTCGTCGGGTCGGCGGACTTCCCCGAGTCGAAGATCCTCGCCGAGATTTACGCGCAGGTGTTGGAAGTCAATGGGTTCACGGTGGGGCGTCAGCTGGGAATCGGCAGCCGTGAGACGTACATCCCCGCACTGCAGGACCATTCGATCGACCTCATACCCGAATACACCGGAAACCTGCTGAAGTACTTCGATCCCGGTTCGTCGGCGACCGCACCCGACGCCGTCGAACTGGCTTTGCACCGAGCACTTCCAGGGGATCTGGCGATCCTCACCCCGTCGCAGGCCTCCGATGTGGACACCGTCACGGTGTCCGCGGAGACCGCCCGGAAGTGGAACCTCAAGAGCATCGGGGATCTCGCTCCGTACTCGGCGGAGGTGAAGTTCGGGGCGCCGTCGGAGTTCCTGAACCGTGCCGAGGGGCTCCCGGGGCTGAAGGCGAACTACGGTCTGGACATCTCGCCGAAAAACTTCATCGCGATCAGCGACGGGGGAGGCCCGGCAACGGTGCGTGCCCTGGCCGACGGAACGGTCACCGCGGCCGACCTCTTCTCCACCTCGCCGGCGATCCCGCTAAACGACTTCGTCGTACTCGAGGATCCCAAGAACAACTTTCCGGCCGCCAACGTGGTTCCGCTGGTGAGCTCGCAGAAGATGTCCGGCGAGCTCAAACGCATCCTCGATGCGGTATCCGCCAAACTGGCCACCCAGGACCTTGTCGAGCTCAACACCTCCGTGGCGGGCAACGCCGGAGTCGATCCGAAAGAAGCATCACGGAAGTGGCTGCAGGACAACGGGTTTGACAAGCCCATCCCCGCCAGGTGAGTCGGGCGATGATCAACTTCAGCCATGTCACCAAGCAGTATCCCGACGGGACGCTCGCCGTCGACGCGCTCGACCTTGATGTGCCCGAAGGCACGTTGACGGTCTTCGTCGGACCCTCTGGCTGTGGCAAGACCACCGCCATGCGAATGATCAACCGCATGATCGAGCCGACGTCGGGAACGCTGACCGTTGCCGGGCGCGACGTTGCCAAGGTCGACCCGGTCAAGCTGCGGCTGGAGATCGGCTACGTCATCCAGAGCGCCGGTCTGATGCCCCACCAGCGGGTGATCGACAACGTCGCGACCGTGCCCGTGCTGCGCGGCCAGTCCCGTCGTGAAGCGCGTAAGGGCGCCTACGGCGTGCTCGAACGCGTCGGGCTCGATCCCGCGCTGGCCAACCGGTACCCGGCGCAGCTGTCCGGAGGTCAGCAGCAACGTGTCGGGGTGGCGCGTGCGCTGGCCGCCGACCCGCCGATCCTGCTGATGGACGAACCGTTCAGCGCTGTCGACCCGGTGGTAAGAGATGGACTGCAGACCGAGATACGGCGCCTGCAGGACGAGCTGCACAAGACCATCGTTTTCGTGACCCACGACATCGACGAGGCGCTCCGGCTCGGCGACAAGGTTGCGGTCTTCGGCCCGGGCGGGGTGCTGCAGCAGTACGACGCTCCCGCCCGGGTGCTGTCCAATCCGGCCAACGACTTCGTCTCCGCTTTCGTCGGGGCCGACCGGGGCTACCGAGGTTTACAGTTCCGCAACGCGAGAGGACTCCCGCTGCACGAAATCCGGCAGGTGAGCGAGGACGGTATCGCCGCGCTGGATCTCCGCGCCGGGGGGTGGGCGCTGGTGACCAAACCGGACGGGTCTCCCTACGCCTGGATCGACGCCGGGGGAGTGGCGCGGCACCGCGCGGGCGCGTCGCTGTACGACAGCACCATCGCCGGCGGGTCGCTCTTTCCGCCGGACGGGACCCTTCGCCAGGCGCTGGATGCGGCGCTGTCGTCGCCATCGGGACTGGGTGTGGCCGTCGGCGAGGACAAGCGGGTGATCGGCGGGCTCAGAGCCCACGATGTGTTGCGAAGGCTCGACGAACAGCGACGCACCTGATGCGCTACCTGCTTACCCACCTCGACGACGCGTGGGCGCTGACGCTGATCCATCTGAGGCTCTCACTGATCCCGGTCTTGCTCGGATTGCTCATCGCCGTACCGTTCGGTGCGCTGATCCAGCGCACCGCGGTGTTGCGACGGATATCGACGGTGACCGCGAGCATCATCTTCACCATTCCGTCGCTGGCGCTGTTCGTGGTGCTGCCCCTGATCATCCCGACCCGTATCCTCGACGAGGCCAACGTGATCGTGGCGTTGACGCTCTACACCATCGCGCTGCTCGTGCGGACGGTGCCCGAGGCGCTCGACGCGGTACCCGCGCAGGTCCGCGAGGCCGCAACCGCCGTCGGCTATCGGCCACTGACCCGCATGCGGAAAGTCGATCTGCCCCTGGCGATTCCGCTGCTCGTCGCAAGCCTTCGAGTGGTGGCGGTGACCAACATCTCAATGGTCTCGGTGGGTTCGGTCATCGGTATCGGCGGCTTGGGCACCTGGTTCACCGAGGGATATCAG
Organism: uncultured Mycobacterium sp.; assembly: GCA_964511995.1. Classification (GTDB taxonomy): domain Bacteria; phylum Actinomycetota; class Actinomycetes; order Mycobacteriales; family Mycobacteriaceae; genus Mycobacterium. Next base: position 17,030 of record CAZEHT010000048.1, on the reverse strand, counting down.
GCCGACAAGAGCGATCAGATCGTCGCCGGCATCATCGTCGTCTTTGTGCTCGCGATCGTGATCGACACGTTGATCATGGCGATCGGTCGGGTCAGCACACCGTGGGTGAGGGCCACCCGTAGCACGCGGGGTGGTGCCGTGAGAGCCGGCCGATGAGTTTTCTGCACCAGGCGCTGGCCTACATCTTCACCGCGGAGAACTGGAGCGGTCCCGCCGGATTGACAGCGCGGATGCTCGAGCACCTTCTGTACACCGTCTTGGCCGTCGTCGTCTCGGCAGTGATCGCGATTCCGGTCGGCATGCTGATCGGGCACACCGGACGCGGCACGTTTCTGGTGGTGACGGGAGTAAATGCCCTGCGCGCGCTGCCGACGCTCGGTGTGCTGCTGCTGGGTGTGCTGCTCTGGGGGCTTGGCCTGGTGCCGCCAACGGTTGCGTTGATGCTGCTCGGCATTCCGCCCCTGCTGGCGGGGACGTACTCCGGCATCGCCAACGTCGATCCGATAGTCGTCGACTCCGCGCGGGCGATGGGCATGACCGAGTCACGCATCCTGTTGCGGGTCGAGACGCCGAACGCGATGCCCGTGATCCTGGGAGGTCTGCGTACGGCGACACTGCAGGTCGTGGCGACAGCCACCGTGGCCGCCTACGCTAGCCTCGGCGGCCTGGGGCGGTACCTCATCGACGGCATCAAGGTGCGCCAGTTCTACATCGCGCTGGTGGGCGCGTTGATGGTGACCGCGCTGGCGCTTGTCCTCGATGCCGTGCTGGCGTTCGGCGTATGGGTATCAGTACCGGGCTCGGGGCGCGTGCGCCGGATGACGCGGCGGTGGCGTGGCGCCCGCCGGCGGGTGGGCGCGGGCCAGCAGAATCCGGCCGGAGTTTTCGCTCTGGCTCCAGACAAGGCGGCTCGTCGCATACGGTAGACGGGTGAGTGCTGCCAACGACCGTGAGCAAAGCGTCTGGCCGGCGATACTGACCTGGCGTGCGCACGACCTGCCCCGAATGGAATCGGTGCGCGTTCAGTTGAGCGGAAACCGGATGAAGGCGTACGGCCGGATCGTGTCTGCGGCCACCGATTCGACCCCGGCCTTCAGCGCCTCCTACGACCTCGTCACCGACGAGTCCGGCGCGACGAAACGGCTGTCACTGAGCGTTACCCTGGCTGAACGTGACCGTCAGCTCTCCATCGCCCGCGACGAGGAGAACATGTGGCTGGTTCAGGAACACAGTGGGCAGACGTCTCGCGGTTCCTATGACGGCGCGCTGGACGTCGACGTTGTCTTCAGCCCGTTCTTCAACGCCTTACCCATCCGGCGGACCGGGCTGTACCGGCGCAGCGACTCGGTGAGCGTTCCCGTGGTGTATGTGTGGCTGCCCGATCTAACGGTCAAACCCGCGACCATCACCTATACGAGCGACGTCGCGGAGGGGAGTGCCATCCATCTGCACAGCCCGGCCGCTGACACCTCGATCACCGTCGACCGCGATGGATTCATCGTGGACTATCCGAACCTCGCGGAGCGGATCTGATCACACCTCCGGCGCGCCCCTGCGCGGCCAACTCTTGGCGCCAGTTCTCGGCTCCGATGGCAACCATGACGATGTCGGGACGAGAGAAGCTGTCGTAGCGGATTCGGGCTGCGTGTCCGGCCTCGATGAGGTCGGCGACGCTGGCCCGTTCGGCCAGACCAGCCCGGGCATTCGTGAGTAGCTCGATCATCCTGTCGAGCACGGGAAGCAGGTCCGCGGCGTTGGCATGGCACATGGCGCGCACCAGGTCCGGTGCACTGGCCGCAACCCGCGTGCCGTCCCGGAAGGAACCTGCGGCCAGGGCGAACGCCAGCGGCACCTCGGCCGCGGTGACGGCCAGTGCCTCGGCGAGAAGATGCGGGAGATGCGAAATGGCCGCCGCGGCCGCATCGTGCTCGTCGGAGCGTGCGGGAACCACGAACGCGCCGCAGTCCAGGGCGAGCCTGACGACGAGCGACCACACGCGCGGGTCGACGTGGTCATCGACGCTGACCACCCAGGGGGCGCCGCGGAACAGGTCTACGCTGCCGGCTGCCCATCCCGAATGCGCGGTACCGGCCATCGGATGACCGCCGACGAATAGGGGGAGCAGGCCGGCGGCCTTGACTTCCTCGACCACCGCGCTCTTGACGCTGACGACGTCGGTGAGCGGGCAGTTCGGCGCGTCGGCGGCGATGTGTTCGAGCATCGTCGGTAGGGCCGGCATGGGAACCGCCATGACGATGAGGGCCCCGGACTCGGCGGCCCTGGCCAGCACAGTCGGCAAGTCGGTGGTCGCATCGAAACCGTCGGCCCGGGCGGCATCCGCTCCGTCGGCTGACCGGTTGTAGCCGAAAATATCCCGCCCCACGGCTGCGGCCGCACGCAGCACGGAACTGCCGACGAGGCCGAGGCCCAGTACGCACACGGGAGTCTGTGTCACAGTCCCAGGTTTGCACATCAATCCCGCGGCCGGGCCGAATGCCTGGTCAACCGGCCGCGCTGGGTACTAGCGTTAGCGGGCATGGGACCACAGCGGGCCTCCAAGCCGGATCCTGGACCGGGCCAGGACGGCCCCGAGGATTTCGGCGTTGCGGTCGTCCGCGAGGACGGCAAGTGGCGCGTGTCGGCGATGCGTCCCGCGGCGCTCACCAGCCTGGCGGCAGCCGAAACCGAACTACGTGAGCTGCGAAGCGCGGGGGCTGTTTTCGGCCTGCTGTACATCGACGACGGCTGCTTCATCATCGTGCGCCCCGCGCCGGCCGGAACCCGGCTGCTGCTGTCGGACGCCACCGCGGCGCTGGAATACGACATCGCAGCCGAGGTGCTGGAGAGGCTCGACATCGAGATCGAGGAGCAGGAGCTCGAAGACGCCGACCCTTTCGAGGAGGGCGACACCGGGCTGCTCTCCGATCTCGGTCTTCACGACGATGTGCTGGGTGTGATCGTGACCGATCCCGAGCTCTTCGCTGACGAGCAGCTCACGCGCATCGCTCTGGAAATGGGTTTCGCCGACGAACTGGCGGTTACCCTCGACAAGCTCAATCGGTGATCTCCGACGAGGACCTGATGCGCGCGGCCCTGGCAGTTGCCGCCACTGCGGCCTCGCGTGACGTGCCGATCGGGGCCGTGGTGGTCGACGCCGATGGCGTAGAGCTTGCCCGTGCGGCAAACGCCCGGGAGGAAGCTGGGGACCCGACCGCGCACGCGGAGATCCTCGCGCTGCGCGCCGCGGCCCTAAAGGCCGGTGACGGGTGGCGGCTCGTGGGCTCGACCCTGGCGGTGACCGTCGAGCCCTGCACGATGTGTGCCGGCGCGCTGGTGGCGGCCCGGGTGTCGCGCCTGGTGTTCGGAGCCTGGGAACCCAAGACCGGCGCTGTCGGGTCGTTGTGGGATGTGGTCCGCGACCGCCGGCTGACCCATCGGCCCGAAGTGCGCGGCGGCGTGCTGGCCGCCGAGTGTGCCGCGCCGCTGGAGGAGTTTTTCGCCCGCCTGCGCTGAGTGTCCGCCTCGCCAGCGCCCCTTGTTGCCGTGCCGTCCGCTCACCAGCGCCCCCGTTCTCGCCGAGCCGCCACTCGCCTGCGCTTGGCCCGTCTAATCGCCGAGTGTGAGGGATATGCAGGAGAATGGCCCGTTTTTCCTGCATACCCCTCACGGTCGGCGTCGTTGCGGCACGGTCGGCGTCAGTGCAGCGCCAGCACGGCGCGATTAGGGGTCCCACCCGGTGGCCGGTAAACTGCTCCCCGGTGGCGTGTCCGAGCGGCCTAAGGAGCACGCCTCGAAAGCGTGTGAGGGGTAACCCCCCTCCGAGGGTTCAAATCCCTCCGCCACCGCCAAGCTGTACATGCTGGAACCCCGCTGAGTAAATGTGTCGGCGGGGTTTTTCATGTCGCCACGTCGTCGTCCTGGCATCGCCTGGACCACACGCCGGGCCACGCGGAATCGAGTACCGCGTTACTGGTGTCCGCGCAAGGACTGCGGCGCTATGATCCAGCACAGGTGAAAACCGTTGCAGTACAACGATTCACAACAGGCGATCTGTTGAAGTGGGGAGACGTTCGGGATGGCGCTGGATTACGGCGTGCTGCGTGGACGGCCGGACCGCGCGATGCGTGAGGACGGCGAGCAATCGCCGCACCTGCAGATCAGGGTGGTCGACGATTCCGGCCAGCCGTGGCGGGTCGCCGTCAACGTGCAGTCGAGCGATGGCAGCGAGGTGGCGTTCTGGGTGGTCGACCCGTTGGTGGGGCATCCAATCCTGGCTTCGGTGAGCGACACGGCATCCGGATTCGCGCGCACCGCGCCCAACTCGGCGGCGTCGCTGGACTTCGTCAAGGCGCCGCTGTTCGACTGGACGCTGGGCCGCATGCTGCCGCCGAGCGGCAGCGCCAGTGCCGACGATCTGCAGGATCTGCTCGGCCTCTACCTGGACCAGTGCAAGGCGGCCGGCGGCGAACTGTTCGCCTTCGGCGCGAAGTTCGACCGCAACCTGCACAAGCAGATCGACATGGAATTCGGTAACACCGACGGTCTGCACGGCATCCACGACATCCACCTCAACCAGGGCAATGTCGCCGCTTACGCCAAAGACAACGGCGTCTTTCACGACGGCGCACTGCTCTTGGTCTTCCCCGACCGTGTCATGGGCGTTTTCCTGGGGTTTCAGACGCAACGAATTCCCACGGACGACAAAGGTGCTCCGTCGGCCAACGCCCAGCCGATCTCCCGACTCATCGGCGCACACCCCGGGCCGGCTCCCGCCGCAGCCTCGGCGGTGTATCTCGAACGCGCCTTGATCAATCCGGCCGGCCCCGACGCCCGGCACGAAGCCGTCGTCATCGGCAATTGCGCGACCGCGGCGCAGTCGCTGCACGGTTGGGAACTGGTCGACCGCACGGGCCGGGTGACCAAGCTCGACACCGACGTCCCCGCCGGTGCTTCGGCGATCGTCGGCCTCGACGGAGCGGGGGTGCAGCTGGGCAACAACGGCGGCAACCTCGTCCTGCGAGACGCCGAAGGCAATCAGGTTGACAGCGTCACTTACTCGTCAGAAGACGCGGCAAGCGTCGACCGCTACGTGCGATTCCAACGGTAGAGCGACGCGGACCGCCCGGCCGCTATTGGCTGGTCGGCTGCTATGGCGATCCGGTTGCGCTGGAGTCCTGACCTGTCCGCTGGGATCCGAGCTTTTCGAGGGCTCCAGCCCCGATGTGGGCGGCGACGACGATGCCCGTCAGATACGTGAAATGCGAACCGAACATTCCGGTAAGCGAGGGAAGCTCGGACTGCTTCCCGTCTGGTGGCCAGAAGGCGGTCCAACCGATGACTGCCAGGTAGGTGGTAACGAACGCAAAAACAATCGCGTCCCGGACGGCTGTGCGATTTCGTTCGTGGTCATCGACGCCGTGCTGGATCGCCCAGACCATCAGAAAGGTCCACACGCCGACGAGGGCCGCTCCCGCTTGGAACGCCGACGTCGACTTGCACAGGCACGCGAAGACCGGCGCAACGACAACCACCAGAACGTCAACGCCGATAAGCACCATGAGCTTGCTGCCACGCATCTGATCCCCTCCGCATCTGACGCGTTGACTGCATTATCGGAGTGTGCGGGTGTGAGATTGTCGACATCCAAGAAATGTGAAGGATTTCCACGAGCGCGACAAGCGACGCCACAACCAGGATCGGCGCCGCGCGCTGCACGCCGATCACCCCGAGGTCGCCATCTACTGCGGACACGATCCCTTGGAATACCTGGATCTCGTCGAGAGGTCCGGCGGTGCCCCGCGGGCCATCTCGCCCACGCGCGGAACGCGACGGTGATCGGGATGGACCACCGCAGTACGACCGTCCTCGTCACCGGCGCCAGTTCGGGGCTCGGCGAACAGTTCTCCCGCCGATTCGCCGAGCGGGGCGCCAACGTGGTCCTCGTCGCTCGGCGTCGGCAAAGGCTGGAAGAGCTCGCCGGCAAGACCAAAGCAGACAGCGGTGTCAATGCCGTTGTCTACGAACAGGACGTGTCATATCCAGGTGCGGGCGAAGAGCTGGGCCGGTGTTCCGCCGCCGGAAGTCGAGCCGCTCAGCAACGAGAGCGGCGATCGCTGGTCCGAGCGCGCTCCCACATTGATGACGGCCGCTGACGATTTGTTGTCGACGAGGAATCTCTCACCGGTGACGTTCGAACGGCTCCGCCGTGAACTCGACCAGGATCAGATCCTGGAATCGCCACCTTGGTCGGTCACTTCGTGATGCCCTCGATGGTGCTGGGTGTTGCCGGTGTCGAGATCGAACCGGCCTTCCGGTTCAGCGAACCAGCGCCCAAGACCGGATAGCGCCGCGAACCGTCCGCGAAACGGGGTTCGGCGATCCCGCAGCCGAGCATAGGGGTAGTAATGACGAGATGGAGTTGATGTCCCCGACCGATACGGCATTCCTGCTGGCGGAGTCGCGAGAGCACCCGATGCACGTGGGTGGCCTGCAACTGTTCGAGCCGCCCGACGGAGCATCCCCGGAATACCTTCGAACTTTCTTCGACGGGGTGCGGGCCCAGACCGACTTTTCGCCGACGTTCCGTAAACGCCCCGCAACGCTGCTCGGCGGGATCACGAATGTGGGCTGGGCCCTCGACCGCGAGCTGGATGTCGATTACCACCTGCGTCGGTCGGCGCTTCCGTCCCCCGGGCGGGTGCGTGAACTCCTGGAATTGGTCTCACGGTTGCACAGCTCTCTGCTTGACCGTCACCACCCGCTGTGGGAGGCCCACTTCATCGAGGGCCTGCAAGACGGGCGCTTCGCCGTCTACACCAAGATGCACCATTCGCTCATCGACGGGGTGTCGGCACTGAAGCTCATCACGCGTGCGCTCTCGGAGGATCCGAACAACACCGACTTGCTGGTGCCGTGGGCGCTGCCGCCTCGAACATCCAAGCGGGTACGTCCCTCGCTGCTGCAGACCGTCACCGGCGCGGCGGCGTCAGTGGCGGGCCTGGCCCCCTCGACACTCAAAGTCGCACGTGCGGCTTTGCTGGACCGTCAGCTGACGCTGCCCTTCGAGGCGCCCAAGACGATGCTCAACGTCAAGATCGCCGGCGCGCGCCGATTCGCCGCGCAGTCCTGGCCGTTGGAGCGCATCAAACGGGTCAAGTCCGCCGCCGGGGTCACCGTGAACGACGTCGTGTTGGCGATGTGTTCCGGCGCGCTGCGCGGCTACCTCACGGAGCAGAACCAACTGCCCGGCTCATCGTTGATCGCCATGGTCCCGGTGAGTTTGAGGTCGGAGGCCGAAGCCAACGCCGGAGGCAACATGGTGGGCGGGGTGCTGTGCAATCTCGGCACCGACATCGACGATCCGGCCCAGCGACTGGCAGCCATCAGCACGTCGATGCGTGGCGGCAAGGAGCTCTTCGCACAGCTTCCGCGGGCAGAGGCGATGCTGCTCTCGGGTTTGATGATCGCGCCCCTGACCTTCGGCGTGATACCCGGTTACATCAAGGCTGCGCCGCCGGCATTCAACGTGGTGATCTCGAATGTTCCCGGCCCGCGTCAGCCTATGTACACCAACGGCGCCCGGTTGGTGGGCAACTACCCGTTGTCCATCGTCATGGACGGGTTCGCCCTGAACATCACACTGGTCAGCAATGCTGACAGCCTCGATTTCGGGCTTATCGGATGCCGCCGCAGTGTGCCCCACCTGCAACGCCTGCTCAGTCACCTGGATAACTCGCTGGCGGCCCTGGAACATGCCGTCGAGTCGTGAACGACGGCCGGCGAGTAAGACGCCGGGGGGAGAGACCCGTGGCATACCGGGTGATGGAGGGCGCCCGCCGCGCGGTGCTCTTCATGACAAACGGCGACGTCCCGTAGGACGCCGCCGCCGTCGTTCGACAAGATCATGGGCAGGTGACCGCCACTTCGAACGGCTTCGTCACCGGCTGTGTCGGGTTGGCCATGTCGACACCCGTTGCCGTGCCCTTGATGGTGTAGGTGCTGCCATCCTTGGTCGCGGTTGCCTCGCCGCCGGGGGCACCCTCTTGGAACCCAAGCGCAACGCCGTTGACGTTGCCGAGCCCGACCGAGTGAACGGTTGGTGAGTCGCCCGCGCTGACCTGCGCGCCGATCCCCTGCGTTGCGTTTCCGATGGCGATCTGAACGTTGCCGCCCAATTCCGTGCAAACAACGGTGCCCTCGACGTTCTGGTCCTGGTCGTCGATGACGACCCGTGCACCACCCACCGGCGGGTTGCCCTTCAGGGCATCCGTGGCAGAGGTCACCGCGCTGGTGGCTTCGCCGACAGCGGTTTTCGCCGTCTCGGTCGCGGTATTGACGTTCTCCTCGACGGACTTGTCACTCGAACAGCCGGCCAGCCCACTCATGACGACGGCCGCTCCGCCTATGGCGACTATTAAGGCTCGTTTCACCCCTGAATCTCCTTATATTCGTGCCCACCGACGTTGGCGGACCTTTCAGCAGTATGTTGGCAAGTTCACGGATAGAACAGCGAATAGCCAAAAACGTAGTCAACCGGTGTCTTCCCGGTTGCCGACGCGTCGGTGATGTGCTCGCCGGTAGACTTTGCCCGGATGGAACACGTGACCGATATTCGCGTCGGCCCGGCCGGCGCGCACGTCGGCGCATTCTTCGATCTGGACGGCACCCTCGTCGAGGGGTTCACCGCGGCAGCACACCTGCGGTATCGGATTCGCCACCGTCAGGCCAGAATCGGCGAACTGACCGGAACCGTGGAGGCTGCGCTGCGCTACCGATTCGGCAGGATGAAGTTCGAGCATCTCCTTCGGCGGGCCGGCGGATACCTGCGGGGAGAATCGCTTGCCGAATTGCACGACGTCGGCGAACACCTTTTCGAGCGACACATCCGATTCCGTGTCTATGACGACATGAGCGCCATCGTGCGCGTCCATCAAGAGGCCGGTCACACGCTGGTGCTCAGTTCATCGGCTATGACGATGCACGCCGCTCCCACCGCCCGTGCGCTCGGCATTGCGCACATCATCTGCAACCGCTTCGAGGTCGACGACAACGGCAGGCTGACCGGTGCCATCGTCTCACCGATCATCTGGGGCAAACGCAAAGCCGAGGCCGTGACGCAATTCTGTGCTGCCAACGGAGTGGACCTTGAGCACAGTTACTTCTACGCCGACGGCGAGGAGGATTTGGCGCTGATGCTCGCGGTGGGCAACCCGCGGCCGGTCAATCCGCGGGCGGGCCTGGCGGCCGCTGCCGCCGAGCACGGCTGGCCCGTCCTGAGGTTCCACCTACCCCGCCGGCGGTTCGGCATCAGGTTGGATAGCTGACCGTGGGCGACTTTTTCACGGTGGGCAGCCGGCTGCCGCACCGCCGCGGTCGCATGGGTGTCATCCGGACCCCGCACGGTGACATCAATACACCGGCGTTCGTGCCGGTGGGCACCAAGGCCACGGTCAAGGCCTTGCTACCCGAGACGGTGAAAGACCTGGGCGCACAGGCGGTACTGGCCAACGCCTACCATCTCTACCTGCAACCGGGAGCCGATATCGTCGACGAGGCGGGTGGCGTGGGTGCGTTCATGAACTGGCCGGGTCCCACGTTCACCGACAGCGGCGGATTTCAGGTGCTGTCGTTGGGGGCTGGTTTTCGAAAGGTGCTGGCGATGGACGCGCAGCGCGTGCAGAGCGACGAGGTCATCGCCGAAGGCAAGCAACGGCTGGCCCGGGTGGACGGGGACGGGGTTACCTTCATCTCGCACCTTGACGGTTCCACCCACCGGTTCACTCCCGAGGTGTCGATGCGCATCCAGCACCAACTGGGCGCGGATGTCATCTTCGCCTTCGACGAGCTGACCACGCTCGTCAATACCCGCGGCTATCAGGAACTGTCGGTTCGCCGCACGCACCACTGGGCGGCACGCTGCCTGGCTGAGCATCACCGTCTGACCGTCGAACGGGTGGGACGGCCGCACCAGGCACTCTTCGGCGTCGTGCAGGGGGCGCAGTACGAGGATCTGCGCCGACAGGCTGCCCGTGGGCTGATGAGCATCGGCGACACTCCCGGGCCCGCGGAGGGCCTGGGCTTCGATGGGTACGGCATAGGCGGCGCGTTGGAGAAGCAGAACCTCGCGACCATCATCGGATGGGTGATCGACGAGTTGCCCGAGGACCAGCCCCGGCACCTCCTGGGCATCAGCGAACCCGACGATCTGTTCGCCGCGGTCGAAGCGGGGGCCGACACCTTCGACTGTGTGTCACCGTCCCGGGTAGCGCGCAACGCCGCCGTCTACTCCGCTCGCGGTAGGTTCAACATCACCGGTGCGCGATACCGCCGGGACTTCGCACCCATCGACTCCGACTGCGATTGCTACACCTGCGGCGGTTACACCCGCGCATACATCCACCACCTGTTCAAAGCCAAGGAAATCCTGGCCGCGACGCTGTCCACGATCCACAACGAACGGTTCATCGTCCGCCTCGTGGACGAGATCCGGGCATCGATCGGCAACGGCGATTTCGATGAGTTCCGTGAGGAGATGCTCGGTCGGTATTATGGGAGTTGACCTGGGGTTTGTGCCGGTGCGTGCACAATTGAGGGCGTGATTGCCGCCCCGGGATTGGCCGAACCGCAGGAACTGCTCGTGCGACTGCTCGACGCCGCGAACCGCGCCGACCCGTACCCGATCTACGCGCAGATCCGCGAGCGGGGCCCGTTGCGCCTGCCCTCGGCGCACGTGACGGTGTTATCCGATTACCCCGCTTGCGACGAGGTGCTGCGGCACCCTTCCACGGCCAGCGACCGGCTCAAGTCGACCGCGGCCCAGCAAGCACTCGCTGCCGGCGAACGGGTACAGCCCTTCGGCGAGCCGAGCTTTCTCTTCCGCGACCCTCCCGACCACACCCGGTTGCGCAAGCTGGCGCAGAAGGCGTTCGCACCAAGGGTGGTCAAGGCCCTTCAACCCGACATCGTCACGCTGGTCGACGGACTGCTCGGCGAACTCGAACTCGGAGGCACCTTCGACGCGATCGCCGATCTGGCTTACCCGTTGCCGGTCGCGGTGATCTGCCGGCTACTCGGAGTCCCGATCGAAGACGAGCCTCAGTTCAGCCGAGCGTCGGCTCTCTTGGCGCGCGGGCTCGACCCGTTCGCCGCATTCACCGGCGAACTGCCGGCCGATTTCGACGCGCGGGTCGAGGCGGGCCTGTGGTTGCGTGACTACCTGCGAGATCTGATAGACCGGCGCCGCCGATCGCCTCGTGAGGACGATCTGATCTCTGCCCTGATCGCCGCCGAAGAGGACGGCGATCAGCTCACCGGCGAGGAGATCGTCGCGACGTGCAACCTACTGTTGATCGCGGGCCACGAAACGACGGTGAACCTGATCGCCAACGCCATCTTGGCAATGCTGCGCCACCCGTGGCAATGGAAGGCTCTACACGACGATCCGGGCCGCGCGGCCGCGGTCGTCGAAGAGACACTTCGCTACGACCCGCCCGTGCAGCTGGTAGGCCGCGTTGCCTCCCAGGACATGGTGATCGGCGCTGAACACATTGCCAAGGGCGACATGATGATCTTGCTTTTCGCTGCGGCACAACGAGATCCGTCAGTATACGAGCGGCCGGACGAATTCGATCCCGACCGCGGCGCCATTCGCCACCTCGCCTTTGGCCTCGGTCCCCACTTCTGCCTCGGTGCGCCGCTGGCGCGGCTGGAAGCGACCATCGCGCTGTCGGCGCTCACGGCCCGGTTCCCGACCGCTCGCCTCGACGGTCAACCCACCTACAAGGCGAACGTCACCCTGCGCGGCATGTCGTCATTGCCGATCGTCGTGTAGACCCCGCAACGCGATGGATTGACGTCATCGTCGGCCCAATCCAGCACCGGGCCGGGGAGCGGCGGGTAGCTTCGACCGCATGCGAATTCTGCTCGTCGGTGCAGGCGGCGTCGGGTCTGCGTTTTGCTCCATCGCCGTCCGCCGGGGCTTCTTCGAGCAGATCCTGGTTTGCGACTATGACGGGATACGGGCCCGCACGGCCGCTGACGCGGTCGCCGACCCGCGGTTCACCTCCGCCCGGCTCGACGCGACATCGGCCGATGCCGTCGCCGACCTGGTTCGTCGACAACGGATTACGCATGTCATGAACGCCGTCGATCCACGATTCGTCATGCCGATCTTCAACGGCGCACTGGCTGGAGGCGCCGACTACCTCGACATGGCGATGAGCCTGTCGCGGCGCCATCCCGAAAAGCCCTATGAGCTCACCGGCGTCAAGCTCGGCGACGAGCAGTTTGCCGTGGAGGAGCAGTGGAAGGCGGCGGGGAGGTTGGCACTGGTGGGCATCGGAGTCGAACCCGGTCTGTCCGATGTGTTCGCCCGCTACGCCGCCGACCACCTTTTTAGCGAGATCGACGAACTAGGTACCCGCGACGGGTCGAATCTGTCGGTGGACGGCTACGACTTCGCCCCGTCGTTCTCGATCTGGACCACCATCGAGGAGTGTCTCAACCCGCCGGTGATTTGGGAGGCCGGCCGCGGTTGGTTCGTGACCGAGCCATTCAGCGAGCCGGAGGTTTTCGACTTCCCAGAGGGCATCGGTCCTGTCGAGTGCGTCAACGTCGAGCATGAGGAAGTGCTGTTGATGCCCCGGTGGGTGAAGTGCAAGCGCGCGACCTTCAAGTACGGCCTGGGCGAGGAGTTCATTGGCGTCCTGAAAACCCTGCACAAGCTCGGCCTCGACCGTACGGACAAGGTCAAAGTCGGCGGTCTGGCGGTCAGTCCCCGCGACGTGGTCGCCGCCTGCCTGCCCAACCCGGCCAGCCTCGGCCCGCAGATGCACGGCAAGACGTGCGCCGGTTTGTGGGTGACGGGTACCGGCAAGGACGGCAACCCGCGCTCGACGTATCTGTACCACGTCGTGGACAACCAATGGGCCATGGAGGAGTACGGGCATCAGTGCGTCGTCTGGCAGACGGCCATCAATCCCGTTGTCGCCCTGGAGCTTCTGGCGAACGGAAGCTGGAGCGGAGCCGGTGTGCTGGGCCCCGAAGCATTCCCGGCCGACCCGTTGCTGGACATGCTGACCGCATACGGCTCACCGTGGGGCCAGCGGGAGCTGACGCCGTAAACAGCCAGGCGCCAACGTATCAGTCGGGCTGGTAGATCCATGGCTGACGCGGCAGGCGGTTCGGGTCGAAACCGGCAAGCATGCCGTCCAATGTGGTGGCCGAGGTTCCGAGCGACTCGGCGATCTGCCGCAGCGCCCGACTCACGCCGACTTCGCCCAGGGTGATCGCGCCGTCGCGTTTGGCAAGCCGTTTCCCGGCGGCGTTGAGGACCAGGGGAACGTGCGCGTAAACCGGAGCCGGATGGCCGAGAAGGGATCCGAGATAGGCCTGACGGGGCGAGGACGACAACAGGTCATCGCCGCGGACCACCTGATCGACACCCTGCGCCGCGTCGTCGACGACCACAGCCAGGTTGTACGCCGGAACACCGTCGCCGCGGCGCAACACCAGGTCGTCGACGACACCGGTGTAGCGGCCGTGCAGCAGGTCGGTGACCGTGTAGGCGGCGCTGCCGGAACGAAGTCGTAGCGCCGGCGGCCGTCCGGATGCGCGGTGCTCCGCCCGTTCGGCGTCGGTGAGATCGCGACAGGTGCCGGGATAGGCGCCCTCCGGGGCATGGGGCGCCCGTGGCGCCTGCAGGATGTCCTTTCTGCTGCAATAGCATTCGTAGGTCAGACCGCGGTCGGCCAGTTCACCGATCGCGGCGTCGTAGCGTGCGGTTTGCGTGCCCTGGTATTCCGGTGGCGCATCCCAGGTGATCCCCAGCGCGGTCAGGTCCGCGATCTGTGCGGCCGCGATGTCGTCGTAGGTTCGGTCGTCGAGATCCTCGATCCGCAACAGGAAGCGCCGGTGCGAGGACCGGGCGAACAGCCATGCCAACACGGCAGTGCGCAGATTGCCGATGTGCAGGCCTGCCGACGGGCTTGGCGCGAATCGGCCGGTGCCGCTGGGGCGGGTCACAACCCCGCAATGTAGTCCAACGGGTGTTCGCGGACGGCAGGCGAGCCACGGCGACCCGCCGCGTCCCGGCGGTCTCGTGGTCGGCTCAGGGGGTGGCCGGTCCGAGCCCGGCAACGATGTCTCCGAGGTCGAAGGTCAGTGGGCGCTCCAGTTGGGCGTACGTGCACGAGAGGGGGTCGCGTTCGGGGCGCCACCGGTTGAACTGGGCGGTGTGGCGGAACCGCTCACCCTCCATGTGGTCGTAGCGGACCTCGACGACCCGCTCGGGCCGCAACGGCACGAACGAGAGGTCCTTGCCGGCGTTCCACCGGGATCCTTCGTTGCGTCTCGGGGTTCGTTCGCCCGCCTCGTGGGCGGCCCAGTTCCATGGGTGCCCATCGAAACCGGTTACGAGAGGCTGCAATTCGGTGAAAAGCTGCTTGCGGACGGCCAACGGGAAGGCGCCGATGACACCGACGGATGCCAGCGCGCCGTCGTCCTTGTACAGGCCGAGCAACAGCGAGCCGATCGCGTCCTCGCCCGACTTGTGCACGCGGTATCCGGCGACGACGCAGTCGGCGGTGCGTTCGTGCTTGATCTTGAACATCGCACGCTTGTCGGGTTGATAGGTCAGCGTCAGTGGCTTGGCGATGATCCCGTCGAGTCCTGCCCCTTCGAACTCCTCGAACCATCGCCGCGCGGTCGGCAGATCGGTGGTGGCGGGTGTGACGTGGAATGTGGGGCCGGCGGCGGCCAGCGCGTCGACGAGGGCGGCGCGGCGCTCGCTGAACGGGCGGTCGATGTAGTTCTCGTCGTCGAAGGCAAGCAGGTCGAAGGCAATGAACGACGCCGGGGTGTTTTCGGCCAGCAACCGCACCCGCGAGTCAGCGGGGTGGATGCGTTGTTGCAGCGCCTCGAAATCCAGCCCGCCGCCGGTCGCGATGACGATCTCTCCGTCGATAACACTTCGCCGCGGCAGCTCGGCCATGGCGGCGGCGACCAGCTCGGGGAAGTACCTGGTCAACGGACGCTCGTTGCGGCTGCCCAACTCGACCTCGTCGCCATCGCGAAAGCAGATCGATCTGAATCCGTCCCACTTCGGCTCGTATGAGGCGCCCGGCGGAATCGAGGCAACCGATTTGGCCAGCATCGGCGAGACCGGGGGAATGACAGGCAGCTGCATCAGCTCATTCTGGCGTCTCCGCGGGAGTCCGAGCTCGACCAGGTATACCGCGCGGCCGGCGATCCGGATCGCGGCCGCCCGACTGGCGTAGCTTCAAAGAGGTGACTGGACAGCGATCCGACGCATCGGCCACGGTGATCGACGTCGACGGGGTGGAGGTCCGGATCACCAGCCTCGACAAGCCGTTCTACCCGAAACTCGGCGCCAACGGCACGAAAGGTGCGCTGATCGACTACTACTTGGCGGTGGCGGGCGGCCCGATGCTGACCGCGCTGCTCGATCGGCCCACACATCTCCAGCGCTTCCCCGACGGCATCGACGGCGAGGAGATCTACCAGAAGAGGGTTCCGCAGAAGCACCCCGACTACCTCCACACGTGCACGGTGACCTTCCCGTCGGGACGCACCGCGGACGCATTGAAGGTTACGCACCCCTCGGCGATCATCTGGGCGGCGCAGATGGGCACCGTCACATTGCACCCATGGCCGGTGCGCTGTCCCGACACCGAGCACCCCGACGAACTGCGCATCGATCTGGATCCTCAGCCGGGCACCGGATACGCGGAGGCGAGTCGGGTCGCGGTCGACGTGCTCAAGCCGCTGCTCGACGAACTCGGCATGGTCGGCTACCCGAAGACATCCGGCGGCCGCGGTGTACACGTGTACCTGCGAATCACGCCCGACCGGGATTTCATCGCGGTGCGTCGCGCCGGGATCGCGCTGGCGCGCGAACTTGAAAGGCGTGCCCCGGATTTGGTGACAACGTCGTGGTGGAAGGAGAAACGCGGCGAGCGGATTTTCGTCGACTTCAACCAGAACGCCCGCGATCGGACCATGGCCGCACCGTATTCGGCCCGGCGTACCCCGATTGCCACGGTGTCGATGCCGTTGGCATGGGAGGACGTGGCCGCCGCGGACCCCGACGACTTCACCATCGTCACGGTCCCGGGAATCGTGGCTGCCCGCAACGACCCGTGGTCAGGGATCGATTCCGCCGTGCAGTCGCTTCAGCCGCTGCTGGACATGGCAGCGGCAGACGAGGAGCGGGGGCTCGGGGACATGCCGTATCCGCCCAATTACCCGAAAATGCCGGGCGAACCCAAACGGGTGCAGCCGAGCCGCGATACCGATCTGAAAAGGGAAAACAGGTCTGGCGCGGAGGAGTCCTGAATGAATGAACGGACGATGGCCGGTGTGGCGCTGGTGGCGTACAGTGTCGGCCTGGCCGCCGGGGTCGTGTGGCGCTGCTGGTGGCAGTGGCGCAAGACCGGGTCGACCGGTTTCCGCGGGATCAGAGGGCGACCCGGGTCGGTCGAATGGTGGACCGGATTCGGTCTTGCTCTGGCGGTGCTGGTCTCGCTCGCCGCGCCGGTACTGCAACTGATGGGCGTGCTGACGCCGGTGCCGTTCCTGCATGCGGATTGGATCCAACTGACCGCCGGGGTATTCGTCGTCATCGGAATCGTCGCCACGGTCTACGCGCAACTACAGATGGGTGAGTCTTGGCGCATCGGTGTCGACGAGACCGAGATGACGACCTTGGTTCGCTCCGGCGTCTTCGGCGCGGTACGCAACCCCATCTATTCGGCCACGTTCCTGTACTGGCTGGGCGCGACGCTGCTGGCGCCGAACCTGCTGGCTCTGGTCGGCTATTTGCTCCTGGTGGCGTCGATCGAGTCGGTGGTACGCCGGGTCGAGGAGCCGTACCTGCTCCGAGTCCACGGCGACGCATTCCGGCAGTACCGGGCCGCCGTGGGTCGGTTCGTGCCGCGGATCGGCTTGCTCAGGAATGACAGCTGATATAGATCGGGGTGGTCCTTCGCAGACGCCTCGGGAGGTGTCAGGAA
>CAZEHT010000047.1:7247-27152 GCA_964511995.1 uncultured Mycobacterium sp. | reverse complement strand
CTCCGGGGGTGTGGAACGGGACGCGGTTTCCGGCGGCCGGTCTGCCGGGTTTTCAGATCGCTAGCGGGGTTGCGGGTTGCCCGGCTTTTATCTTGTCGCGGCCCAAGAGCAGGTTCGAGCTCGTCGTGCCGCACGCCGATGGCGGGATCCTGCACCGCACCCGCTTCACAAGGTAGACGCGAGGTAAGTGTGCGCCCGCCGAGGCCCAGGATTGGGGTTGCCGCGATCCTCGCGGTGGTCCTGGGCATGCCTACGCCGCCCACCGCCGGCGCAGACCGCGGGCTCCCGAACCTCTACCCCCAGTCCGCGAATCTGCCATGCTGCCAAGAGCTTTCGTATGCCGGCAACCGTTGGCCCCGTTCCGCTCGCGCTAGACAAGACGGATTGCGCCGGACGCGTCCTCGATGATATGGCGTTCGATGAACCGGTTGTCCGCGATGACGGCGACGAGTCGTTCGGCGCTTTGTCCAACCCGGCGATGCGCCCGCTCGGCGGCGGTGAGGGATACCCGCGAATCGTGGCGCGACAGCCGGTCGTGGTTCGCACCGCCGATGAACTTCGGGCGGCGTTGGCCGCCGCAGCCGCCCGCTCCGCGCTGTCAACGGTCTACGTCGACGACACCGCCGAGATCGACCTGTCCTACTGCGAAGACGCCCGTGCCGGCGAACTGCGCCGACCCGCGGTCGCGTCCGCAGCGCTGCAGCGACTACTCGGTCGCGGTGCCCGCCAACACCACGCTGGCGAGCGGGCGCGGCCGTGCATCGACTGGCGCCCGGCTGTTCTCCCGCACGTTCACGTGGTGCCCGATGCTTGAGGTGAAAGTGGCGCTCGCTCCGGGTAGCGCGACCATCGAAGCGAAGTCTTCGACCACAACGGCCACGACATCGCGTCGCGAGGAGTGCCGGGCACGGCAGGTTTCCGAGGGCGGCAGGTCGCAGTGGCGAACCCTTGTACACGGGAGGCCGGGCCATCGCCGCGGCGTTGTTCGCCGATTTCGACGGCGACGGATACACCGATGCCGCACGCAGCGCCGGCGGGCAATGGCTGGTGTCGTGGGGCGGCAGAACGCCGTGGCGGGTGCTCAACTGGAGCGTCGACGACCTGAGGCGGCTGGTGATCGCCGACGTCAACGGCGACCACAAAGCCGATGTGCTCATCCGGCGCGCACCCGGGACGTGAGGGGCTGAGACTTCGCGCCTGCTCACGGCCTCACCGAGCCAAGGGCGGATTACAGTGTGTTCATGCGGTTCCCGCTCGCTGTGACCATCGCGCTATTGAGCGCGGTCAGCCTTGCACCCCAAGCGCATTCAGCGCCGGGATCCGATATCCCGCCGGTGTCGGCCGCTGCCGACGCCCTCGGGTTCGTCGACGTCCGCACCGTGGTCCCCGACGCGATCATCGATCTGCGTTATGCCACCCCGAAAAACTTCGTCGGCACGCCGCTATACCCCGCGGGCGCACGCTGCCTGATCCAGGAGTCGCTGGCGCCGGCTTTGACCAAGGCCGCCGGAATACTGCGATCCTCCGGCTTCGCTCTGGTTTTCTGGGACTGCTACCGCCCGCACAGCGTTCAGGTGCGAATGTTCGACGCCGTCCCCGACCCGGCTTGGGTAGCCCGACCCGGACCGTTCTCGCGAAGTCACGAGTCGGGTCGGTCGGTGGACGTGACGCTGGGGGGCACCCAAGGGCTGCTCGACATGGGCACCGATTTCGACGACTTCACCGCCCGCGCCAACGCTTACGCGACGGCCGGGGTCAGCGTCGCGCAGCAGCGCAACCGCGCGGTGCTTCGGGAAGCGATGGCGGCGGGCGGACTGGCGGTGTACTCCGGGGAATGGTGGCATTTCGACGGTCCCGGCGCAGGAGTCCAGCGCCCGGTCGTCGACATTCCCGTCGACTGACGTCAGCCCGGTGGCGGGCCGCCCGGATGCTGGAGAACCAGATTGCCGAGTTGGCCGAGCAGGTCCAGCGGGGTTGTTGTACCGGGAGCGCATCCGGGCAGGCAGTCTTCGACTTTTCGCCAGGGCTGGCACTCGCTGGTCTTGAACGAGCTGTCGGTCGCGTCGATTCGGACGACCTGCGGTTTCTTGCTCAGTGCGTTGTCGACGACGGTGTCGCCGCTGACTCGCTTCCAGTAGCACGCGCCGTTGCCCGCTGGACCTGCCGAGCTGTAGGTTCCGGGCGCGATGTCGCCACCCACTGTGTAGGTGCCGTCCCTGTCGATGCTCGCGGGAGCGGGTCCGGGGGGCGGTCCCGGAGGCTGAGCCGGGTCGGCGTGGGCGCTACCGGCGGGTAGCCACCAGCCGGCCAATAGCGCCACGGCGGCGGCAGCGTTTCGCGACCTCACGGTAAGGGAGTCTAACTGTCTTCGCGATCTTGGTTGAGCCGAAGACGTGGCGACGACTACGACGTCAACCGGCCCCCTACCGAACGGTAGAGGGCCGATTCATCACTTCGGGGAGAATGCCGGCGCCGTCTCGGGGACTTCGGACGTCGTCAGTCGTCGCCGGCGTCCTTGGCCGCCTTCGCCTTCGGATCCCCGGCAAGCTTGGCGGTGACCTTGCGGACGGTGTCGTTCACTTTGTTCGCCGACTTCGTGACCTGGTCGTTGAAGTTCTTGACCGAAGCCTTGACCTGATCGTCAACCGTCCTGAGCGCCGCCTCGACCTGCGCGCGACCCGCACGCAGAGCTGCTTTGTTGCTGCTGCGGGTGGTGCTGAAGTTGGCGCTGGGCCGGATTTTCCGCGTGCTGTTCGAAGCGAGGACACTGGTGCTGCTGCTGGGCGGATTGAGCGGGGTACGGATCTCGATACCCGACCCTGATTGCTCGACTGTCCGGCTGACCAGGCCGATCGCGGCGGCAAGAGCCAGGTTCGGACCTGCGCTCACGGTGTTACCGCAGGGGCCGACTGTGCAAGGTTCGGTGATGAAGGGAGGCTGGTAGGAAAACGCGAGCGTCAGGTTGCCCTTCGCGCTGACGTCGTTGTCGCTGCCGTTCGGGGCCACACTGTTCACCACATTGCCCAGCGTGCCCGAGAGGTTGAGGAAGCCGTCTCCCGCGTAGACCCTGTTCCGATTGCCGCCGGCGTTGAATGCGAGGTTCCCCGCGCCTTCTCCGGCAAAGATATCGACATCTTCGGGCCCGGAACCACCACCCGCATTGGCATTGCCGCCTAGGTTCGCGGCAAGGTTGAACCAACCGGGGCCATCTCCACCTGCCCTGACGCTACTCGTGGCGCCGTCGGCCGTGTCGCCGAAGTTGAAGGCGAAGTTGGCGATATCAGCGCCGTCAAGGCCTGCTTGCGCGTAAACGCCGGTGCCCTGTGCCACGGCCCAGGCGAAGCTGCCGTTGGTGTATGCGTGCGAGCCGGCACCTCCACCCCAGGCCGCGGTAAAGATACCCGTTGAGTCCGCAAGCGCGTCGTTGCCGAATGCGATGGCGCCGGTGATGAGTCCATTGGAATGCGCCACCGTGTTGGCACCCAACCCAAGGGCGAAGTTGCCGAGAGTGCTCGCGCAGCCTGAACCGATGTCAATGCCACTGAGGCCCACGCACCAAGCGTTGGCTGTGCCGGTCCCGGTCAGTGTCGCCGCCACCAACCCCGCCGTCAATCCCGACGCTGCCGCGCCCCGCGCGAGATTGGCCTTCGAGATAACCGTGCGCTTACCCATCAGTTGAGCCTCCCCTGTCATGGATGAATTGCTATCGGAACGTTAGGACGGTACCTCTCAAGCGGGTCCATGTGGACAAAGTCAGCAAATTGACCGCCGATTATTTTCCTGCCGTCCGAGACGGTCATCTACAGCGAACTCGACATAAGAATTAACGATTTCGGATCTGGTGCTTGTTTCGCTCACCCGCCTGCCGGCTAGTAATAGTCCGGCAATCAGACCGTTAGCCGGGCACGGCACCGAGCCTTGACTGGGCGGTGTCGAAAGCCCGCATCCAGACGAGATTCCAGTGTTCTCCGTGCCGACGATCGAATCGCCGATGCCGCTGTGTCGGTTGTGATGGCTGGGACGGGATTTGCTGTAAGTGTCCTGTGCGATGGTGCCGTGCACCGGGGGCTTCCGGGTTGAAGTTCGAAATAGGTCCTTATCGGGGAAAGAGACGATGGGATCATCCTCACGGGAAGCGGTCAGTGAACTACGCCGATACAACTCCGCCTTGGTGGCAGCTGGCAAAGCCTATAGTGGCTCTCGACCCCGGTCGGTGTCGCAATATACCGAAAATTGATCCCGACAGCTATTCACGACGAATTTTCGCCGTCCACCCAGGCCGGGCCGGGTTCCAGAACCGTCCAGCATCTCCTGCGGCAGCGGAATCGTCAGTATCTTCTACGGTGATGAGCACACCCGATCCTCGCTTCCACCCGCCGCTGCCTCAAACGACCTGCCACCGGCACCCTGACCGGATCAGCTACGTGCAGTGCACGCGTTGTGGCCGATTCGCCTGCCCGGAGTGCCTTCGGGCAGGCGCGGTGGGACAGCAGTGCGTGGACTGTGTCCGCGCCGCGGCGCGGACCACGCGGGATCCGGTCATGTTCTTCCGCGGCCCGCGAACCGGCGTCACGCCCGTCGTGACGTACGTGCTCATCGCGATCAATGTTGCGATGTTCGCCGTGCAGTGGGCGTCGCCGGCGCTGGAGCGCCAACTCGTGCTCTGGCCGCCGGCGGTGGCGACCGGTGAGGTCTGGCGCATCTTCACCTCGGCGTTCCTGCATTACGGCCTGATCCACATCCTGTTCAACATGTGGGCGCTGTGGTTGCTCGGGCCGTCGCTGGAGAAATGGCTCGGGCGGCCGCGGTTCGTGGCGCTGTACGTGTTGAGCGCATTCGGCGGAGGCGTGCTGGTGTACCTGCTGGCACCGTTGAACTCCGCCACCGCGGGGGCGTCCGGGGCGATCTACGGGCTGTTCGGTGCGGCATTCGTGGTGTGCAGGCGGTTCGGCATTCCCGCGCAATGGATCGCCATGCTCATCGGGATCAACCTGGTATTCACCTTCGCGCCCGTGCTGGGGTCGAACATCAGCTGGCAAGGCCATGTCGGCGGGCTTGTGACCGGAGCGCTGGTCGCGACGGTCTTCGCCTACGGGCCCAAGGATCGGGGCGAGGTGGCGCAGATCGGAGCGAGCATCGGTCTACTGGCGGTGTTCGTGCTGCTGGTTTGGTGGCGGACCAATGTCCTGCTGGCGCAGTTCGGGTGAGGTGCGTTCAGCTGGCGGCGTTGGGCCGCAACGTGGGGCAACGGCCGAACGCGTCGGTGCCCAATTCGAAATGCCACAGTTCGTTGGCGTAGACCTGGCATAGGCCGAATCGCGGCCCGTACGCGATGAGCCATTGATCGGCGCCGGTGTTGCCGACGTCGACCGCCTGCCCGGTCACGTGCTTGGACACCTCCGGGTCCGCGACGTACTGGCGAGCAATCTCGACGCTGCCGTAGCTCGCGACCGCGTCCTCGAACAGGCGTTGCTGGAAATCCCTGGACCGCCACCCGGAATTGACGGTGATCGCCACCCCATCGGCCGAGGCCGCCGCGGCGGCGTGCTGCAACGCGGTGAGCAGGCGGGGGTCGAGCCAGCCGATCGTCGCGAACTGCGTGTCGAACGGTGTCAGGACCTGGCCGTCTGGCCGCGAACCGTCGGGAGCGATCGGGGCGGCGGTGGTGTCGGTGTCGTCGACGAGCAGGATCGACGGTGCACCGGTTTCGACCGCCAGCGTGCACGCGGCCGCTGCGGCCGCCACCGCGGCCAGGCGCACACCGAGGCGTCGGCCCGTGCGTCTGGTCGCCTGTTTGTGAAATGGACCCCGCTTCAGAAAAGAACCTTGTGCGGGACGTCGGCGACCAGGCCGCCGTCGACCACGAACTCGGTGCCCGTGGCGAACGAAGACTCGTCGCTGGCCAGGAAGACCACGAACGTTGAGACCTCCTCGGACTTGCCGGGCCGGCCGAGCGGCGCGGTCACCATGTCGTCGGGGAAGTGCTTGGTCATCGGGGTGCGGATGAAACCGGGGTGCACCGAATTGACCCGGATGTTGTCCTTGCCGAGTTCGAGGGCCGCGGATTTGGCCAGGCCGCGCACCGCCCATTTGGACGCCACGTAGGGATGCACCATCACCGACCCGCGTAGCCCCTCGATGGACGACACGTTGATGATCGACCCGCCGCCCGCGGCCTTCATCTGCTCGACCACGGCCTGCATGCCCAGGAAGGTTCCGGTCAGGTTGACGTCGATGACCTTCTGCCATTTGCCCATGTCGAACTTGCCGATCTTGCCAAGAGCGACGACGCCGGCGTTGTTCACCAGGACGTTGAGCAGACCGAATGCCTCGACGGCGGTGTTGACGGCGGCCTCCCACTGGCCGGCCTGCGTAACGTCGAGATGGACGTAGCGCACCGCATCCCCGAGCTCGGCGGCCAGCGCCTCACCTTTCTCGTCGAGGATGTCGCCGATGACGACCTTGGCGCCCTCCCCGATGAGCATCTTGGCGTGCGCCGCCCCCATGCCCTGGGCTCCGCCACTGATCAACACGACTTTTCCGTCTACACGTCCCATGGGGCGCCAGGTTACCCCACCGCCAGGACAGACTAGAACCTGTTCCAATTAGGCTGCGCACCCCGCATACTGCGTGAGAGACCCCCGTCGTGAGGAGACATGCATGGCCATCCGCGTCGCGCTCGTAGGCACCGGCAACTGCGGCCGGCTGGCCCTGATCCAGCTGGTCGAGGACTCCAGGTTCGAGCTGACGGCGGTAAGCGTGTCCAGCGACGAGAAGGTCGGCAAGGACGCCGGCGAACTGGCCGGACTCGACACCGTCACCGGCATCACCGCGACCAAGGGCATCGACGGCGTGCTGGAAGCCCGGCCGGATTGTGTCGTGTACTGCGCGATGGGCGACACGCGCTTGCCGGACGCCATGGCCGACGTGATGAGGATTCTGCGCACCGGCATCAACGTCGTGGGCTCGGCTCCGGGCTTGCTGCAATTTCCCTGGGGTGTGATGCCCGACAAGTACATCGACCGCGTGCAGCAAGCCGCCGCGGAGGGCGATGCGAGCGTGTTTATCACCGGAGTGGATCCCGGTTTCGTGACCGATCTCGTTCCCTTCGCCCTGGCCGGGACGTGCCAGCGGATCGAGCAGGTGCGCACCATGGAGATCGCCGACTACGCCACCTACGACGGCGCCGAAGTGATGTTCGACGTCATGGGATTCGGCAAGCCGCTGGGCGATCTGCCCATCCTGTTGCTGCCCGGCGTGCTGAGCATCGCCTGGGGCACCGCGATCCGCCAGCTGGCCGCCGGCCTGGGTCTGGAGGTCGACGAGATCACCGAGAGCTTCGAACAGGAACCCGCGCCCGAGGATTTCGAGATCGCGGCCGGACACATCGCCAAGGGCACCGTCGCCGCGCTGCACTTCGAGATCCGCGGTTTGGTCAACGGCGAACCGGTCATCGTGATCGAGCATGTGACGCGGCTGCGGGAAGACCTGCGTCCCGATTGGGCCCAGCCCGCGCAGCCCGGCGGTTCCTACCGGGTGGAGATTATCGGCGAGCCGTCCTACACCGTGGACATCTGTGAGACGAGCGATCGCGGGGACCACAACTACGCCGCGATCTTGGCGGCCGCCGGGCGCATCGTCAACGCGATCCCGGCGGTGGTGGCCGCCCCGCCGGGCATCCGCACGACGCTGGACCTTCCGCTGGTGACCGGACGCGGGCTCTATCGCCCCCGCAACGCGGTTCCGGCCGGCAGGTAGGGTTCGCCCCGCGGGCAGCGCCACGGCTCGGCCGAGCCTCAGCCAAGGCTTTGAGCGGCCAGATCCTTGGCCCAGCGGTAGTCGGCCTTGCCGGCGGGTGAGCGCATCACTTTCGCCGTCCTGATGAACGCCTTGGGCACCTTGTAGCGGGCGATCATGCGGTTGCACGTTTCGGCGAGTTCGTCGTCGGTTGCCGATCTGCCCTCGGCCAGTTGCACGATCGCGACGACCTCGCTGCCCCAGCGCTCCGACGGCCGGCCCACGACGACGACGTCGTAGATGTGCGGGTGTGCCGCGACGGCGCGTTCGACCTCCTCGGCGAAGATCTTCTCGCCCCCGGAGTTGATGGTCACCGAGTCACGGCCGAGCAGCTCGATCCGGCCGTCGCCGAGGTGGCGCGCCCGGTCGCCGGGCACCGACCAGCGCACACCGTCGATGGTCGGGAACGTCTTTGCGGTCTTGGCGGCATCGCCAAGGTAGCCCAGCGGAATGAGGTTGCAGCGGGCCAGCCAGCCTTCGGCGCCACCCTCGTCCGCGGTGAGCACGCGGCTGTAGTCGGCGGCCACCACGGCGGTGTCGGCCTGCGGGGTGAAGATCGGTGTGTGGCCCTCGCTGGCCACCGTGTTCATCTGCTGGCCTGCCTCGGAGGATCCGACGGCGTCGAGCATCAGCACATTGGGCAGGGCGGCACGAATGCGGTCACGCACACCGGGTGACATGGGCGCGCCGCCGTTGGTGATCGACACCACGCACGACAGGTCGTAGTCGCCGGACTCGATCTCGTCGATCAGCGGGCGGGCCATCGCGTCGCCCACCACCGGGATGCTCAGCACGCGTTCCCGCTCGACCAGGCGCAGCACGTCAGCCACACGGAACCGGTCGACATCATCGGGCACCACGAGTCGGCCGCCCATGGTGACGATGTTGTAGGCCGCCCACTGCGCGGCGCCGTGCATGAACGGCGGCAGCATGAGGATGGACATCGCGCCGGCTGCGGCTTGTGCGCGCTGGGCAACCTCGTCGTAGGACGCCATCGCGGTGTCGCTGCCGAACGGGCGTCCACCCATGGCGGAAACGAAGATGTCGTGCTGACGCCACAGCACGCCTTTGGGCATCCCTGTGGTGCCGCCGGTGTAGATGATGTAGAGGTCGTCACCGCATGGTGTGGGCATCCCCCCCGGTGGTGCCGGGGTGGTGACGATCGA
Source organism: uncultured Mycobacterium sp. (assembly GCA_964511995.1). Classification (GTDB taxonomy): domain Bacteria; phylum Actinomycetota; class Actinomycetes; order Mycobacteriales; family Mycobacteriaceae; genus Mycobacterium. Next base: position 18,189 of record CAZEHT010000047.1, on the reverse strand, counting down.
TTCGTAGTCGACCGCACCAGCCAGCAGCGCGTTGCCCGAGTCGTCGGCGACCTGGATGAGCACCCGCAGCCGTGGCAGCCGGTCGCGGATGGCCTCGACACGCGGCGCGAACCCGGCGTTGTACACCAGGGCGGTCGCCTGGGAGTCGTCGAGGAGGTAGACCAGCTCCTCCTCGACGTAGCGGTAGCTGACGTTGAAGGGAGCCACCCGGGCTCGATAGGCGGCGATCATCGCCTCGGGGTATTCGTTGCCGTTACGCAGGTAGAGCCCGATGTGATCCTGACCCGACTCGTGCCCGGCCAGGGCGTCGCGCTCGGTGTGAGCACCCAGACCGACCGAGGCGAGGTGGTGCGCGACGCCGTCGATGCGGTGGTCGGCCTGGGCGTAGGTGAAGTTTCGATTGCGCCACGTCAGGAAGGTGTGGTCCGGGATGGCCCGTGCGATCGCCTGGAATACCGTCGAGAGGTCGAAATTCACCGTGCCGCCCATGCTTCTCCTGCTGTTGATGGATGCCGGGGTTTCTTTCCCCAATCTAGAACGCGTTCTAACCACGGGTCGGGATCGGGTGGGTCAATGTCCGCCGGTCCGCTCTCCCGTCACTTCGCTCGGACGCGCGCGGCGGCCGATTCCGGCATCGGCTCGTAGCGGGCGAACGTCCGGCTGAACGTCGCCGCGCCGTGCGACAGGGAACGCAGGTCGATGGCATACCGGATCAGCTCGACCTGTGGCACCTCGGCACGCACTTCAGTGCGCCCATCGCCGAGGTTGTCGGTGCCCTGCACCCGCCCCCGACGGCCGGACATGTCGCTGAGCACCGCACCGACCAACTCGTCGGGAACCAGCACCTCGACTTCGTCCACCGGTTCCAGCAGGGTCACCTTCGTGGCGTTGGCGGCCTCTCGCAACGCCAGCCCGCCGGCCATCTGGAACGCGTAGTCCGATGAGTCCACACTGTGGGCCTTGCCGTCGCGCAATGTCACCCGGATGTCGACCAGTGGGAAGCCCAGGTCGACGCCGCGCTCCATCTGGGCGCGGACACCCTTCTCGACGCTCGGGATGAACTGGCGCGGAACGGCGCCACCGACGACCTTGTCGACGAACTCGAAGCCGCCGCCCTCCGGCAACGGCTCCACCTCGATGTCGCACACCGCGTACTGGCCGTGCCCGCCGGACTGCTTGACGTGCCGACCGTGCCCTTTCGCCGCTCCCGCGAATGTCTCCCGCAGTGGAACCCGCAGTCCGATGGTGTCGACGCTCACGCCGTAACGGTTGGCCAGCGCGTCCAGAACGACGCCGGCATGGGCCTCGCCCATACACCAGAGCACGATCTGATGGGTTTCGGGATTCTGTTCGATGCGCAGGGTCGGGTCTTCGGCGGCCAGCCTCGACAGCCCGACCGATAGTTTGTCCTCGTCGGTTTTCGCGCGGGCCTGTATCGCCACCGGAAGCAGGGGATCGGGCAGCCGCCAGGGTTTGAGTACCAGCGGATCGGACTTGTCCGACAGGGTGTCGCCGGTCTCGGCCCTGCTCAGCCGGCCGATGGCGCAGATATCGCCGGCGATGACGATGCTTGCTGGGCGTTGCTGTTTGCCGAGCGGGAACGACAGCGTTCCGATGCGTTCGTCCTCGTCATGGTCGGGGTGAGTGGCAGCGGTCGAGGGACCTTCGAAGAAGGCCGAAAAATGGCCCGACACGTGCACCGTCGCGTCGGGCCGGATGGTTCCGGAGAAAACCCGGACCAGGCTGACTCTGCCGACATAGGGATCCGAGGTCGTCTTGACCACCTCCGCCAGCAGCGGTCCGTCCGGGTCGCACGCCAAGCCGGTCCGGAGCGCGCCCTGCGGGGTGAACGTCTCGGGCAGCGAGTGCTCCAGCGGGCTGGGGAATCCGCTGCACGCCCCTTCCAGCAGTTCCAGCGTCCCGATTCCGGTGCTGGAGCACACCGGCAGAACGGGATAGAACGAACCCCGCGCCACCGCCTTCTCGAGGTCCTCGATGAGCGCGACCGGATCGATCTCCTCACCGCCGATGTAGCGCTCCATCAGCGTTTCGTCCTCGGACTCCTCGATGATCGCTTCGATCAGCGGGCCCCGGTGCTCGTCGATGCGGCCGGCATCCGCGGGAGCCGGGTCAGCCGCCGAGCGGTTGCCATCGGCATACGTATAGTGCGTGCGCGTCACCAGCCCAAGCAGTCCGGTGCACGGTGTGCCCGCGGGCAGATACAGCGGCAGCACTTTGTCGCCGAACGCCTGTCGCGCGGCGGCCAGCGTGGCCGCGTAATCGGCGCGGGGATGGTCCAACTTGGTGATGGCCACCGCCCGGGGCATGCCGACTTCGCTGCATTCCTGCCACAGCGCCCGGGTGGGCGCGTCGACGCCTTCGTTGGCGGCGATGACGAACAGTGCGCAGTCGGCGGCGCGGAGCCCGGCACGCAGCTCGCCGACGAAGTCGGCATAACCGGGGGTGTCGATCAGGTTGATCTTGACGCCGTCGTAGGTCAGCGGCGCCAGCGCGAGACCGACCGATCGCTGTTGGGCGATCTCGGCGTCGTCGTAGTCGCACACCGTGTTGCCGTCGACGACCGAACCCTGGCGGGACAGCACGCCGGCCGCCACCAGAAGGGCCTCGACGAGAGTTGTCTTGCCGGCTCCGGACGGTCCGACGAGGACGACGTTGCGGAGTGCGGCCGGGGTGGCGGCGCGGGGCGCCGCTTTAGCCTGGGACGTGTTCGTCTTGTCAGCCATCTACGGTCCTCCCGATTAGGGAGGATTCTCCACGGATGCGGCGCCGCGCACGGCGCTTTCACCTATGAGTTGATGATGACGGGGTCGCCGAGACCGACCTGGTTGTAATACCAGGATGCGTTGTCGGGGCTGAGGTTGATGCAACCGTGACTGACGTTGGAGTAGCCCTGCGAACCCACGGACCAGGGCGCCGAATGCACGTAGATGCCGCCCCAGGTAACGCGCACGGCGTAGTCGACGGTGAGCTTGTAGCCTTCCGGGTCGTTGAGCGGGATGCCGATGGTCCGCGAGTCCATCACGACCTGGCGTTCCTTGGCCAGCACACTGAAGGATCCGACCGGCGTCGGGAATCTGGGCTTGCCCAGCGACGCCGGCATCGTCCGCGCCACCACTCCGTCGATGCTCACCGTGAACGTGTGCCTGGAGATGCTCGCCACACCGACGACCGACGTGCCGACGTCGAAGGTCAGCGGCATTCCGCCGACGCTCAGCTTCACCTTGGAGTGCGCGGGCCAGAAGTCGTCAGGAGTCCACTGCACGACGTTGTCGCTCATCCACCGGTAGGTGCCGCTGGCGGTCGCGGGTGACACGATCCGGATGGACCGCTCGGCCGCGGCGCGGTCGGCCACCGGTGCGGTGTACGTGACGATGATGGGGTGCCCGACACCCACTGTCCTACCGGACGCTGGCTGGACGGCGGCCACCTCCGCGCCGATCGTCGGCGTCGGCCGGGGCGCCGGCATCGCCGCCGACGCGGTCGCGGCGGGGATCGCAAGGGCGACCGTGACAACCCCCAGCACCACGGCAATGTGGCGAAGCACTCGACGCAACGTGTCAATTCCTTCCGCTCGACATGCCTCCGCGGACAGGGCGAGACCATCAATTCTAGTCGGCGGAGGACGCAGCGAACTCGACATCGAAATTTGTCGGGGCGGTAGAAACGCCGTTACGGGGCGCGCGCCGGGTGTGGTGGCAGCCGAGCTTGCGACTTGGCGAGCTACGGGCCTTACGGCACGGTCGTGCCGCCAACGTGGGGCACGCTTAGCCCAGGCGTGTCATAAACGTCCAGCTCCAGCTCTTCCTCGCTGCGACCAGGATCGGCGATGGCATTCGCTGGCACGAGTTCCGGCACGCAGATGAACGTGAAGGGATCTTCTTGTTCGCCCGGCGGGCAGGCTGTCGCCAGTGTGTCAGTCGTCAGATCGGGGTTGGCGAAGGTGGCGACCGACGGCGTGACGGCGACCAGGGCAGCGAAGCCAGCTCCGACAACGACCCGGCGAAGATGAGAATGAAAGGCCGCCATCGAATCCGCTCCCAACTTTCAGTGCTGCACGCAGCATCCATCATCCATCAGAACCGTTATTCCGGATCCAGGTCGCGCCTTGATGATGCTGTCGCGGGCTCGGCACCGGGTTGGTCTTGGGTCCGCGAATCAGGGGCCGGGCGCCGGCGTTGGTGCAGGCCATTTGTGCATTATTGGCATCGGTGTTGAGTTCGGTTGCCGCGTCGTTGAGAGTATTGCCGTCAAGGCGAAGCCCCATGGCCATGAGCAGTTTCGTCGCGCGCAACGACCACGATCGCATCGGAGCCGCGATCTCCGGCTGCAGCCCTGGGGTCCCGGACGCGATCAGTGCTTCGGCGGCTGATTTCCGCAGCGCGGTTCGACCGTCCACGTTGCCGCCGATGACTTTCGGATCGTCGTAGTGCACTTGCGCACCGTCTCCCGCGATCGCGTGGGCAAACCTGTTGTAGTAGGCCGAGGATAGTCGCAGCGCCCTGGCGAACTGTTTGCAGGCGGTGACCGCCGGTTCGGCGGCGCCGCCATCAGATGCCGTGATGGGCGGTGGCCCCGGAATCGGCGGTACCTTCTGGTCCGGGTCGGCGGATGCGGCCGCGACGCCGCCGAAACCGATACTGAACGCGACGAGAGACGCAGTCACCACTCTTCCCCGACGCAACGACCTCAATCCGCTTCCTCCTTGTGGCTTGACGTTGGCTCGACCCGTTCGGGGACACCGGGTCAAGCGGCACTGCCGTCTGATCAACTCAGTCATTGGCGCCGTCGACTGGGTCCGATCATACCGAGGCACGGTGGGGTCGGAGCTGTTATGGCCGTTCGGTCCAATCGCCAACTGTCAGTGTCGGCCCGACCCGTTCTCAGCTCGGCCGGTCGGCCCTCGGTGATCGAATCGTGAACTCGACTCTCGACCCAAGGGTGATTAATCATCACATTGGTTGAGGTTGAGGTTGAGGTTGAGGGATGAGATCGGGAAACTGGCGTCTGGTGCGATGCGATGCGGTAGTGCCACAGACCTCAATGGGACGCGGCCTCTCCGCCGACTATGCAGACGCACCGTCGACAGGTGTCAGAGAAGTTGTCGTCGGTCGCGTTCATGTAACGTTTCGACACTCGTGGCGGATCATTCGTAGGATAATTTCCGTCGGAGACCGGACGACGAGAGGCCCAGCACGCCATGCTCCACCGCTTTGCCGCCCTGGCTGCCGTTTGCATACTGATCCCGGCTGGGACCGCGCCACTCGCGCTGGCACAACCAGGCCCCCCGGTTCCGGCACCTCCTGAGCCGGTCGCCAATCCCGGGCCGCCCCCGCCTTCGGGCGCCGTGGCCTCCGGCGTGCCGGGCGTCTTGGACACACCGGACGGCTGGCACATCACGGTGTCCGCGAAGGACGAGACTCAGGTGCCGGTGGCACCCCTTACGACCGCGCTTTCGTCGCGTGAGTACCTGGTCGGCGGCACGTTCTTCGGTTCGGTCAGCGGCTCGGGCACCACGAACCTGAAAGGCGGTGTGCTGGAGGCCGGATATCAGATCGGCTGCGGGGTCCTGGTGGACAATGTCGAGATCAAACCCGAGATCGGCTTCGGTGTCGAGGTGCCGATACCAGTCATTGACGCTGAGATCGGGATTGGCGGCGAGGTCGACCTGCTGCCCGGCGAAGTGAACATCGTGCCCGCAGCCAAGAAGAAGTTCAAAGACGCCGAGTCGCGGGTCACCGTCACCGGTTTGCGCGTCAAGTTCGACAAATGCGTCGGGCAGTCGTTCATCCGGTCGTACGCGACGATGTCAGTCGCGACCGAGGACACCGTGGACGTCATCACCTACACCGGTGTCACCAAGGTCGTTTGACGGTAATGGTTGTCTCACGACGCCCCAGCGTGACGGTCCGATTGACGACGCCATCCGTGGCGAAACCGTGCCAGCGATGTGCGCTGGCGGTAAATGCGCTGACCGATTGGTGTCTGAGGTGATAGTGGGGCAGTGCGTTTGCCGGTCGCTCACCCAATACTGCCGAAATTCTTCGGACCGGTGCGCCCGGAGACATTTGACGACGAGAGGCCAACACATGCCGAATCTTTTTGCCGTTCTGGCCGGAGTTTGCATGCTAGCTGCGGCGGGCGCGGCGCCACTGGCGTCAGCTCAACCGGCTCCTGCACCCCCGTTTCCCCCTGCGGAGCCGGTAGTCAATTCGGTGCCACCGCCGGACAACGGGTTCGTCCCATCCGGCGAGCCGGGCGTTGTGACGACCCCGGATGGCTGGAACTTGAAAGTGTCGGCGGCAAACGAGACGCAGCTGCCGATATCTCCGCTGACCACCGCGGTCTCATCCCGTGAATACCTCGCGGGCGGCACGTTCACCGGGACCGTAACCGGTTCGGGTAGGACGGCTTTGGAGGGCGGACAGATAGAAGTTGGGTATCAGATCGGCTGCGGCATCGACCTGGACAAGGTTGAGCTCGTCGGCGACGTGAGCGCGGGCCTCGACATCGCCCCCCTGGCCGGGCCACTGGGCATCGGGTTCGGCGGCTCGATAGACGTCATCCTCCTGCCTGGCGAGGTTAAAGAGGTTGCGGTGGTGACAAAGGAATTCAGCGGCACGACCACCCGCATCACGCTCAAAGATGTCCACATCACGATCGACGGCTGTGTCGGTCAATCGTTCCTGCGGTCCTACGCGATACTGACGAGTTCGACCAGAAACAACGACGACGTCATTGGTTACTACGGTGTCACGAAGGCCGTCTGATCGCATGACGGCAGCCAGAGAGGTAATCGCTTGTGTCGCGGTAGCCGGCGTGCTTGCCGCGGCGTCGATCGCCTGCGCGGCAAACGTTTCCGCCGACCCGTCCCCGCCGCCCCTGCCCGCCGACGATCCGGCGGTTCCCGCACCGCTTGCGCCTGCGGGGGCCCCGGTTCCGCTGCTCGGCGCTCCGTTGGGACCCAGCGGGCTTTCACCCATGGCACAGAGCGGGGTTCCCGCCGTCGGCCCATTCGGCTTACCCCAAGCTCCAACGGACGAACTGCTACTGGGCCAGCGTTCCACGCCCTGGGCGCCGGGTGGCCCCCCCGGCACACCGCCCAACCTGAATTTTCTCAACAACAGCTACCTGTTACCACAAAACGAGGTGCCGTCGGCACCAGGCACAGGACAGATATTCGACGTAGCACCGGGCCAGGAGAATGCCGACATCTCCCACACCGACTACCTCAAACGGGTGTGGCACCTCTATCAAGACGGCCGCCTGAAAGGCTCGTTGCTCGGCCAGGTGCCACAGGAACAACTCGGTGCTCCGCTGCCGGGCACTGCGGCGCCCCCCGGGACCAACATCCCGCCGGGGCTTACGCCACCCGAACCGGCCCCGCCCGCTGCGCCCGCGCTGTCGAACCCTATGTCGGTGCCACAGGCCTGAGCTGAGCACCACATCGCCGACAAGGCCCACAAGAACGCATGTGTCCGTTTGTGTTTGGACCCGAGCCCATTTTCATGTTCGCTAAGCCAAGCGCCGTCAACGGAACTGAGGGCGCAATCAGGTGGACATGGCCCGGGCTGGAGTTCCGTGGCCGACTGCGTTGAAGGGACAAGAAGAGACCGCTCACCGACGGTTCGGGCACGACCGTGCTTACGCTGGTGAAGTCCATATCGGGCGAGGTTGTTTGTGCCGGTTGGGCGCCCGCCGGCGTCCGAAGTCGCTGTACATGATCTGCGGGTAGCGTGGGTGTGATTCGCGAGGAGTCTCGATGAATGCGCCACGCAACGAACCGAACGCACCGAAACCGTCCGACACCGACGACCACCCGAGTGCGGTGGCAAAGGTGCTGTCGAACATCCTCGAGCGTGGCAATCGCGTGCAGGCACCCGCGGTAGAGGCGCATGTCGAGCGGTTGCGGCGCGCGCATCCGACCGCGTTGCCGGCCGAGGTGATCAGCACACTCGAGAGGCGTTATCTCGCGGTGGTGACGGCCAGCGGGGCGGCCGTTGGAACGGCAGCGGCCATTCCCGGCGTCGGCACGCTTGCCGCGCTGTCGGCTGTCGCCGGCGAGACTGTCGTATTTCTGGAAGCCACCGCACTGTTTGTGCTCGCCGTCGCTGAAGTGCACGGGATTCCCGCCGAACACCGTGAGCACCGCCGTGCGCTGGTGCTCTCAGTGCTTGTCGGCGACCAGAGCAAGGGAGCCGTCCGGGACCTGGTTGGGCGTGGCCGCACCAGTGGTGCGTGGCTCGGCGAGTCCACGGCAGCGCTGCCTTTGCCGTTGGCGTCGCAACTCAACAACCGGCTGCTGAGGTATTTCGTGAAGCGCTACGCGCTCAAGCGCGGCGTGATGGCGTTCGGCAAGGCGCTGCCGATGGGCATCGGCGCGATGATCGGCGGCGGCGGGAACCGTTTGATGGGCAATAAGATCATCAGCAACGCCCGCAAGGCATTTGGGCCAGCGCCCAGCCAGTGGCCCGTAGCGCTGGAATTCGATCGCCCAAGACCAGAACCAGATTCGTTCTGTTGATGAGCTGACCTCTCACAGGGCTCGTGCCGACAGCCAGGTGTCGATCCGCTCCGCGACCACTGGCCAGCCCGGTTCGAGCATCATGTTGTGGCCCACCCCGGCAACAATGTGCGCCTGGGTCCCGTAGGCGCGTGCGGTCGCGCGGATCTGGCGCGGGCTGAAGAAGCCGTCCTCGGCGGCCCCGAGAACCATCACCGGTGCGGTGACCCGTTTCGGTGCCGCCAGATCGGCGTAGAGGGCGTCCCGGTACAGCACCCGGGTGCTCTCGTCGCAAAGCTTCGCCGTGTATCGGGAGACGAGTTCGTCGGGAGTCTCGCGGGTATAGAACGTGGCGCGGGCGACCGCCGGATTGCCGAAGAACAGCAGTGGCCGACGCAGTGCCGCGGGCCGCCCGCTGTATCGGGCGTTGCGCCGGGTCACTCGCACGATCGCCCCCGCCAATCCGTGCGGCGGCGCAGACGCCACCAGCACGGCTGCCGGTGCCCGGTGTGTGGCGAGGTACTTCTGCACGACGAGTCCGCCCATGGAATGGCCGATCACCACCGGTGAGTTCGGCAGACCGGCGGCCACCTCGTGGACGTCGGCGACATAGTCGGAGACGGTGCAGGCGTTGAGCGGCTTGGTCAGCGAGCTGCCGCCGTGACCGCGCAAATCCACCGCGAGCGCGCGGTAACCCCGGCCGGCGAAGAAATCGAGGAAGTGCTCGTCCCAGCACCACGCCCCGTGGAACGCTCCGTGGACGAACAGCAGCGGTATGGGATGCCGGGGCGTGACCGCGCCCTTGTCGATCACCTCGAGGGTCATGTTCAGGCGCCGGTCAAAGCCAGTCGCGGCGGCGAAACGCCAGATACAGCACGGCCACCATCACCACCATCAACAGGGAGCTCACGATGAAACCCGACTGAAGGCCGGCGCCGGGGTAGGGCACGTTCTGCCCGTAGAAGCCGGTGATCGCGGTCGGCACCGCGACGATCGCGGCCCATCCGGTGAGTTTCTTCATGACGGTGTTGAGCCGGGCGTCCTGGATGGACAGATTCGTTTCGAAGACCGTCGTGACCATGTCGCGCAGCGATTCGGTCCATTCCGAAACCCGCAGGACATGGTCGTAGAGGTCGATGTAGAGGGGGTCGAGCCCGGGCGGATGGTGGGTGTCTGGGCTGCGATGTTGTATCGCGCCCACGACCTCGCGCATGGGCAACACGACCCGGCGCAGCTGGACCAGATCCTTACGGAACTGGAAGCTGCGACGCTGCAGCGTGCCGCGGGTGGCGTCGCCGGCGCGGCGCGGCGGTTCGAACAGCTCGTCTGCCAAGCCTTCGATGCAGTCGTCGAGCACCTGGACGGCGTCGAAATGACCGTCGACGACGACGTCGAGCAGACCGTGTACCAACCCCGCCACGCCGTACCGCGCGGTGTCGAGTTCGTCCCACCGCTCCGACACCGCCCCGACATCGAATTCGGGCGGTAGCCGCACGGTGACCAGTGCCTTCTCCAAGACGAACGCCGAGATCCGGTGCCTGCTCAACGGGACGTGGGGCGCGCCGGCAGGATCCGGCGCGGCCATGTTCAGCGCGTACACCGTGAAGAACGTATGGGTGGGGTACACCGTGGCTTTGACACGCTCCGACGGGGCGACGGCGTCTTCGACCGCCCAGAGGTTCAGACCCAGCTCCCGCGCCAGTTCTTCGAGTGCGTCCTCGTCGGGCTGGTACAAGTCGACCCACACCAAAGTGTCGTCCTCGGTGAGGTACTCGGCGATGCGGTCGAACTCGAACTCCGAGTGTGGTTGGCCGCCGCGCCAGATGCGGCCGCGCACCGGGCATGTTAGAGGCGCCACGGCTCCATCACAGCATCCGGTCCGGCGCACGGCGGCCGACACGCCGCAGCCGCCGACGCCGTCGAGCGCGGCGGCGTCGTCAGCCCCACCACGACCACCGTGCCACCCTTACCTCGATAACCGGTCCCTGCAGGGAAACCGATAGATACTGGGCATATTTCGACCGCAAAAGTTCCTTGCCCGCGGTCGCGGCAACCCCGTCGTGGTGTACCCGGGCGATCCCGTCGGCTCGCACCCACCACAGCCGCGCCCAGTCGTCCTCGTAGTGGTCGACGAGCAGACTCACCCGCGGATTGGCGGCGATATTGGCGAGCCGGCGCAGGCGTCGCGTCGACTTAGGCTTTCCGTCGATCGAGGTGTAGACGGTATGGCCGTACTGTGACCGGCTGAGGGCGAACACGACCGGAACGATGTGTGGTGCTTCTTCGGCGGTTACCGTCGCCAGCCTCCCCACCGGGGCGTCCGAGAAACGGCGCAGTATGTCGTCCGGGGGATCGGCGGCCACGTCCCTCAGCGTAGGTCGGGCTTTGCCGTCTCACTGTTGGCTTTCTCGTTATCCACTG
>CAZEHT010000047.1:0-7147 GCA_964511995.1 uncultured Mycobacterium sp. | reverse complement strand
GGCGACGGACTTGCCCGCGCTCCATGTACACAAGACCCTCCTGCCGCGAGCGACCTGTCGGGTAACGCGGAAAGGAGGAATCAGGCTCGGCATGACCCGGCGCACGAGTTCGACGGTCGCCGCGCGCATCTGGTGGACGGCCGTCAGCGGTTTCGGGTAGCCGATCCGGGTGTAGGCCACGCCGCGATCCGTGACGACCTTCAGGTCCAGGCCGTAGCGGTCGGCGCCGGTGCACTGCGCTGTGCGGGTGTCCGGGTAACCTCCCAGTGCGCGCGATGAGAGCCAGGGATACGAGTGGTCGACGTTGAGGTGGTCGATTGCTGCCGCGGCGTGCGGGACCACCGGATCGGGCGTGGCGTCCTCTGCTGCGGAGGGCCGTGCCGCAATCTCCACCGCCGCCAGCGGGGGCGGCATCGTGGGCGCGTTACCGGGGTCGCCATGGTCACGGATCGTCACGCGCCGACACTGTAGCCGTTGTGCGTGGGTTCACCCATCACATTTGCGTCACCTTTCACGGTGCCCCTCCTGGCCTCGATTCCGGGAGCCGGCGAGGGTGCACCAAACTTGCTGATCCGCACGGATCGCGCGTTTGCGCTGTTCGGGCCGTGTGTCTGGCAATCGAGACCGGTCGCTGTGCGCTCGGCATCGACAAAATCACACTTTTGCCGGGGCCGGGTCGATTCCCGGTCCGTGATCGTCCTCGACGGCGCCTGCCCGGCCCTGGACTATGCCGACTCGGTAGTCGCCCTGTAGGGTCACCGGGCGAGGGAAGGTCATGTGCCGTTCGATACGTAATGAACGTGCGGTTCGCCACGATGAACCTGGCGTAGTCGTGGCGGGAATCCGCAATGAACCCATGTACGGCGACGTCTACGTCGCAAGACAGAGATTGGCTGGAATGCACTGATGAAATTTGTTGAAAAGCTTCGTGGCAAGTGGGCTCGCCGGCTCGGCGTCGCCGCTGTGGCTTCGGTGGCGCTGCCGGGCCTGATCGGCGTGGCCGGCGAGACGGCCACCGCCGGCGCGTTCTCGCGGCCCGGTCTGCCGGTCGAGTACCTCGACATCCCATCGCCGTCAATGGGCCGCGACATCCGTATCCAGTTCCAGAGCGGCGGGGAGAACTCGCCGGGGGTATACCTGCTCGACGGTCTGCGCGCGCAGGACGACTACAACGGCTGGGACATCAACACCGAGGCGTTCGAGTGGTACCTCGACTCCGGCTTGTCGATCATCATGCCGGTCGGCGGCCAGTCCAGCTTCTACAGCGACTGGTACCAGCCGGCACGCAACAAGGGACCGACACTGACCTACAAGTGGGAAACGTTCCTCACCTCGGAGCTGCCGGGCTGGCTGGCGGCCAACCGCGGCGTCCGGCCCACGAATAACGCGGCGGTCGGTTTGTCGATGGCGGGATCTTCGGCGATGATCCTGTCGGTGTTCCACCCGGATCAGTTCGTCTACGCCGGCTCCATGTCAGGGTTCCTGAACCCGTCCGAGGGCTGGTGGCCCTTCCTGATCGGCATCTCGATGGGTGACGCCGGCGGCTTCAAGTCCGAAGACATGTGGGGCCCGTCGTCGGACCCGGCGTGGCAGCGCAACGACCCGATGGTGCAGATTCCCAAGCTCGTCGCCAACAACACGCGCCTCTGGGTCTACTGCGGCAACGGCCAGCCCAACGAATTGGGTGGCGGCGACTTGCCGGCCACCTTCCTGGAGGGCCTGACCCTGCGCACCAATATCACCTTCCGCGACAACTACATCGCCGCGGGCGGCAAGAACGGTGTGTTCAACTTCCCGAACAACGGCACCCACAACTGGGCGTACTGGGGCCAGGAGTTGCGCAACATGAAGCCCGACCTGCAGGCCCATCTGATCTGATCCGATGTACCTGAACACAAAATCCCCCAACGGGTGTTGGGGGATTTTGTGGTTTTTCCTGTTTTCCCGCCCCTTTCGTGCTTTTTTCGTGCTGTTCCGGTAGCGCGCAACGGTGTACGTTCACCCGTGACATCCGGCGTCGCGGCCGCGCGTGCGTCTCGTTGCCTCAACATCGGAGGGTTCTGGGTCATGAAGAAATCACGGCGGCTGGCAGCCGCGGCGGCGTCGCTTCTTGTGGTGGCAGCGGTGGCCGCGTGCGCACCGCCGGAAAAGGACAGCGCCGCCGGTAAGGGCGCCGCCGTGACGGCGACGTCCGCAGGCGATCTCGGCGGCATGGACGCCCTCGTCGAGGCCGCCAAGAAGGAGGGCGCACTCAACGTCATCGCGCTCCCGCCGGATTGGGCCAACTACGGTGCGATCATCGAGGCATTCGAGGACAAGTACGGCATCGACGTCACCTCCGCCCAACCCGACGCCTCCAGTCAGGACGAAATCAACGCCGCGAACCAGCAGAAAGGCAAGAGTACCGCGCCCGATGTCTTCGACTTGGGACAGTCGGTGGCGCTGGCCAACACCGCGTTGTTCGCGCCCTACAAGGTCGCGACGTGGGCGAGCATCCCCGACCACTTCAAGGATCCCGACGGCAAGTGGGTCAACGACTACGGGGGATTCATGTCGATCGGATACGACTCCGCCAAGGTGCCGCCGATCACCGACGTCGACGACTTGCTGAAGCCGGAATTCAAGGGCAAGGTCGCGCTCAACGGCGATCCCACACAGGCGGGTGCGGCGTTCTCCGGGGTCGTGATGGTAGCCCTGTCCCAGGGCGGGTCCGCCGATGACATCGCCCCCGGTGTGGAGTTCTTCCGCAAGCTCAAGGAGGCGGGGAACTTCCTGCCCGTGGACCCGACGCCGGCCACCATCGAGTCGGGCCAAACTCCGGTGGTGATCGACTGGAACTACCTCAACGGCGTGGAGAACGAGAAACTGCCGTCCTGGAACGTGACCGTGCCGCCGGATGCCGCGGTGGCCAGCTACTACTTCCAGGCGATCAACGCCGACGCGCCGCACCCCGCCAGCGCGCGGTTGTGGCAGGAATTCCTGTTCAGCGACGAAGGCCAGAACCTGTTCGCCAAGGGCGGGGTGCGGCCGGTGCGCGCCGATGCGATGCTCGTGGCGGGCACCATGGATAAGGAGGCGTTCGACCGGGTGCCGCCGATCGACGGCCCAGTGACGATCCTCACTGACGATCAGACCAAGGCCGCCGCGCACTACCTCGCCGCGAACTGGGCCAAGGCGATCGGCTGACGTGCCGGCCTTGCGCCGACGACTCGCCGAGGTGCTGCCGCTACTGCCGTTCGTCGCGTTCGTCGGCGTGTTCCTGATCGTCCCGACGGTGACGGTCATGGTCAGCGCCTTCCTGGTGGATGGCCGTTTCTCCATCGATCGGATTGCGGCGCTGTTCACCTCGACCGCGCTGACGGCGCTGTGGCGAAGTGTGCTGTTGTCGGTGACCACGGCCGCCGTCGGCGCGGTGCTGGGTGCGGTCCTGGCCTGGCTGATCGCATCCCGCGCAGCGGCGTCGGCGCTGCGCCGGTCGGTACTGGCGTTGTGCAGCGTGCTTGCCCAGTTCGGTGGCGTGGCATTGGCCTTCGCGTTCCTGGCGACCGTCGGGCTCAACGGTGTGCTCACGGTGTGGGTGCGCGAGCAGTTCGGATGGGACCTGGCCGGTGACGGCTGGCTGTACAAGTTGCCCGGACTGATGCTGGTCTACACGTACTTCCAGATCCCGCTGATGGTCATCGTCTTCCTGCCCGCACTCGAGGGACTGCGCCGGCAATGGCGCGAAGCGGCGGTCAGCCTGGGCGCATCCGATTGGCAGTACTGGCGGGAGGTGGCGTTCCCGTTGCTCACGCCGGCGTTCCTCGGTTCGGCGTTGTTGTTGTTCGCCAACGCCTTTGCCGCCTATGCCACCGCGGCGGCACTGGTCAGTCAGGGCAGTCCCATTGTGCCGCTGCTCATTCGGGCGGCGCTGACCAGTGAGGTCGTGCTGGGGCAGGAGGGGTTCGCCTACGCGCTGGCGCTGGAGATGGTGGTGGTCGTGGGTGTGGTCATGCTCGCCTACCGGGCGTTGGTGCGCCGTTCGTCGAAGTGGCTCCGAGATGGCTGACGCGTGGCGAAAAGAGCTGGGCCGCAGGGTCTTACGCTGGGTCACGGGTGCGGGTCTGGCCCTCTTCCTGCTTTTCCCGCTCTACGCCATGGCCGACTTCAGCACGCGCAACCTGCGTGGCAGCGGGCGGACCTTGGCGGCGTGGAAGAACCTGGCGTCCGATGAGGCTCTGTACCGGTCCGCGGTGCTGTCGGTGCTGTTGGCGGCCTTTACGGTGGCACTGATGCTGGCGATCCTGGTGCCCACGATGATCTGGGTGCGGGTGAGGGCACCGTGGGCCAGAGGCCCGGTCGAATTCCTGTGCCTGTTGCCGCTGACCATTCCGGCGCTGGTGATCGTCGTCGGTTTGCGCAACGTCTACTTGTGGGTGAGCTATCTGCTCGGCGAGTCGGCGTTGACACTGACCTTCGTCTACGTCATCGTGGTGCTGCCTTTCGCCTACCGCGCGCTCGACGCTGCCCTGTCGTCGATCGACCTGTTGACGCTGTCGGAAGCGGCGAGGTCGCTGGGCGCCGGCTGGGCCGCGACCATCCTGCGGGTGGTGGTGCCGAACATCTGGACGGGCATCCTGTCAGCGGCCTTCATCTCGATCGCGGTGGTCCTCGGCGAGTACACCATCGCCTCGCTGACCGGATTCCAGACGCTGCAGGTGCAGATCGTCGCGGTCGGCAAGGCCGACGGCCCGACCTCGGTGGCGGCTTCGCTGGCGGTGCTGCTGCTGGGATTCGGGCTGCTGTTCGCGCTATCACTGCTGACGCGGCGACGGCGCGGACCGGCCGACATCGCCGATCCCCGGGCCGCGCTATGACGGCTCCGGCGGGTGTCAGCGTCGACCTGGTGGACCTGCACCGCGTCTACGGCTCAGTGCGTGCTCTCGACGGGTTCACCTTGCATGTGCGGGGCGGGGAGATGGTGGTGCTGCTGGGCCCGTCGGGCTGTGGCAAGACCACGGCGCTGCGCATTCTGGCCGGACTCGACGAGCCGATGTCGGGCTCGGTGGCAGTCGGCGGCCGCGACGTCACCGCCGTGCCCGCCGACAAGAGGGGTATGGGCATGGTCTTTCAGGCCTACAGCCTGTTCCCGCACCTGACCGTGCTCGACAACGTGGCCTTCGGGATGAAGCTCAGGAGAAGCGGCAAGGCGGAACGCAGTTCCCGGGCAGGCGAGATGCTGGAGCTCGTGGGCCTGTCCGGTCACGCCGATAAGTACAGCTATCAGCTGTCGGGAGGCCAGCAGCAGCGCGTGGCGCTGGCGCGCGCACTGGCGATCCGGCCCCCGGTGCTGTTGCTCGACGAACCACTTTCGGCGCTGGACGCCAAGGTGCGGGTGCAGTTGCGCGACGAGATCCGTCGCGTGCAACGCGAGGTCGGCACCACGGCGTTGTTCGTCACCCACGACCAGGAGGAGGCGCTGGCCATCGCCGACCGGGTCGGCGTGATGAACGAAGGGCGCCTGATGCAGATCGATGCTCCCACCGCGTTGTACACCCGGCCGGCGAGCACGTTCGTCGCGGACTTCGTCGGGCTCAACAACACCATCCCCTGCGAGGTGTCCGGCGCGACCGCGACCGTGTTGGGATCCAGGCTGCCCGTTGCGGCGGGCTCGCTGTCCTCGGGACGGGGTTTGGCCATGGTCCGTCCCGAAGCGTTGACCGTCGAGGCCGACCCGTCCGGACACGCGCGGGTCACTGCGGTGTCGTTTTTGGGACCGGTGTCGCGGGTGACCTGTGAGCTGGCCGACGGCACGCAGGTGATCGCGCAGCTCACCGGTTCGCGGCCGGTGCAGTTCGCCACCGGTGCCCGGGTGACGCTCGGGTTGGACGCCGACGCCGTGCTGGTGGTGCGTGTATAGCCCGGAGCCCGGAGCCCGGAGCCCGGAGCCCGGAGCCGGGAAGGCGCGGGCGCGGCCGGACGGGTGCGGGGCTTCACCGGCCCTGCAAAGATGCGATTGAGCACCCGCGCACGCGGGTACGAGACCCGCGATGGATCGGGTGACCATGCAACATCCTGAGGACGGCCTGGTTGAGCATCCTCACGCGGAGGACTTCATCCACGCCCGCGTACTTCCCGAGGACCGGACCTGGTTCAAGAAGGCCGTGTTCTACGAGGTGCTGGTACGGGCGTTCTACGACTCGAACTCCGACGGGGCGGGCGACCTGCGCGGTCTGATCGACCGCCTCGACTACCTCAAGTGGCTCGGCGTCGACTGTTTGTGGCTGCCGCCGTTCTACGATTCGCCCCTGCGCGACGGCGGCTACGACATCCGGGATTTCTACCGCGTGCTGCCGGAGTTCGGCACCGTCGACGATTTCGTCGCGTTGCTCGACGCGGCACACCGGCGCGGTATCCGCGTCATCACCGACCTCGTAATGAACCACACCTCCGACTCGCATTCGTGGTTCCAGGAATCCCGTCACGACCCCGACGGCCCCTATGGCGACTTCTACGTGTGGAGCGACGCCAGTGAGCGCTACAGCGACGCGCGCATCATCTTCGTCGACACCGAGGAGTCCAACTGGACGTTCGACCCGGTGCGGCGGCAGTTCTACTGGCACCGGTTCTTCTCGCACCAACCCGACCTGAACTACGACAACCCCGCGGTGCAGCACGCCATGCTCGACGTGCTGCGATTTTGGCTCAGCCTCGGCATCGACGGGTTCCGGCTGGACGCGGTGCCGTATCTCTTCGAACGCGAGGGCACCAACTGCGAGAACCTTCCGGAGACCCACGCCTTCCTGAAGCACTGCCGCAAGGTGATCGACGACGAGTTCCCGGGACGTGTCCTGCTCGCCGAGGCGAACCAGTGGCCGGCCGACGTCGTCGCATATTTCGGCGACCCCGACACCGGCGGCGACGAATGTCACATGGCGTTTCATTTCCCGTTGATGCCGCGCATCTTCATGGCGGTCCGCCGCGAATCACGGTTCCCGATCTCGGAGATCCTCGCCCAGACGCCACCCATCCCCGAACTGGCCCAGTGGGGCATCTTCCTGCGCAACCACGACGAGCTGACACTGGAGATGGTTACCGACGACGAGCGCGACTACATGTACGCCGAGTACGCGAAGGACCCCCGGATGAAGGCCAACGTGGGGATCCG
>CAZEHT010000046.1:0-27248 GCA_964511995.1 uncultured Mycobacterium sp. | reverse complement strand
CGCACGGCGCCGGGCACAGCCGGCCGGTGAACTCGGGGAAGTTGTTGGTGGCGTGCAGGCGCTCGATTCCGTCGCGCCAGCGGCCGCGGAATACCAGGTCGTTCCACTCCGGAATCAGGTTGCCGAGCGGGCAACCGTTGTGGCAGAACGGGATACCGCAGTCCATGCACCGCGACGCCTGGACCTGCAAGGTGTCGTGGGAAAACTCCTCGTAGACCTCTTTCCAGTCCTTGAGGCGCAGGGAAACCGGCCGGCGCACCGGCGTTTCGCGAACGGTGTGCTTGAGGAAGCCGCTTGGATCACCCACGTGCGGCCGCCATGATCGCCTCGCCGACGTCTTCGCCGTTTACCTCCGCCTGTGCCATAGCGTCCAACACCCGCTTGTAGTCGCGGGGCATGACCTTCACGAACTTGGATTGCGCACGCGGCCAGTCGGCGAGCAGTCGCTGACCAACCGCCGAATCCGTTGCGTCGACGTGCGCGGTGATCACGTCGCGCAGCCATTCGTCGTCGGTGTCGTCCAAGCCGTCAAGATCGACCATCTCTCCGTTCACGTTCACCGGCAGTACGCCGTCGAGGTCGTACACGTAGGCCATACCGCCCGACATGCCTGCGGCGAAGTTGCGTCCGGTGCGGCCCAGGATCACCACCCTGCCACCGGTCATGTACTCACAGCCGTGGTCACCGACGCCCTCGACGACCGCCTCGGCGCCGGAATTGCGCACCGCGAACCGCTCCCCCACGACGCCGCGCAGGAAGGCCTGGCCGCTGGTGGCGCCGAACAGGATCACGTTCCCGCCGATGATGTTGTCCTCGGCGACGTAGCCGGCCGGGGCCGTTTCCGACGGCCGCACCACGATGCGGCCCCCGGACAAGCCCTTGCCGACGTAGTCGTTGGCGTCGCCGTATACGCGCAACGTGATGCCCCGCGGCACGAACGCGCCGAAGCTGTTACCCGCCGAGCCCTCGAACGTGATGTCGATCGTTCCCGGCGGAAGTCCTTGCCCACCATAGGCTTTGGTTACTTCATGGCCGAGCATCGTGCCTACGGTGCGGTTCACGTTGGCTATCGTCGTGGAGAATCGGACCGGCGCGCCGGAATCCAGCGCCTCGCGACATTGCACGATCAACTGCTGGTCGAGCGCCTTGTCCAGGCCGTGGTCCTGGCGCGAGCTGCAGTAGGGGTCCTGGTTCATGAACGCCGATTCCGGCTCGTGCAGCACCGGGCTCAGATCGAGCTTGTGGGCCTTCCAGTGGTGGGCGGCCTGCGTGGTGTCGAGCGAGCCGACCTGCCCCACCATGTCGTTGACGGTCCGGAAACCCAACTGCGCCATCAGTTCCCGGACCTCTTCGGCGATGAACACGAAGAAGTTCTCGACGAACTCCGGCTTGCCGTTGAACCGCGCCCGCAATAGCGGGTTCTGGGTGGCAACGCCCACCGGGCAGGTGTCGAGGTGACACACCCGCATCATGATGCAGCCCGACACCACCAGCGGCGCCGTCGCGAAGCCGAATTCCTCGGCGCCGAGCAGCGCGGCGATCACGACGTCGCGCCCGGTCTTGAGCTGGCCGTCGACCTGCACCACGATGCGATCACGAAGCCCGTTGAGCAGCAATGTCTGCTGGGTCTCGGCCAAGCCGAGTTCCCACGGTGCGCCGGCGTGCTTTTGCGACGTCAGCGGCGTCGCCCCGGTACCGCCGTCGTGCCCGGAGATGAGCACCACGTCGGCGTGGGCTTTGGAGACGCCCGCCGCGACAGTGCCGACGCCGTTCTCGCTCACGAGCTTGACGTGGATGCGCGCCGACGGGTTGGCGTTCTTCAGGTCGTGGATCAGCTGGGCGAGATCCTCGATCGAGTAGATGTCGTGGTGCGGGGGCGGCGAGATCAGTCCCACACCCGGCGTCGAGTGGCGCACCTCGGCCACCCACGGGTACACCTTGTGACCCGGAAGCTGGCCGCCTTCACCGGGTTTGGCGCCCTGGGCCATCTTGATCTGGATGTCCGTGCAGTTGGTCAGGTAGTGGCTGGTGACACCGAAGCGGGCCGAAGCGACCTGTTTGATGGCGCTGCGCCGCCAGTCGCCGTTCGGCTCGGGGTCGAAGCGGTCGGCGGATTCGCCACCCTCACCCGAATTAGACCGCGCGCCAAGACGATTCATGGCGATGGCGAGCGTCTCGTGGGCCTCGGCGGAGATCGAGCCGTAGCTCATCGCGCCAGTCGAGAAACGCTTGACGATTTCGGATGCGGGTTCCACCTCGTCGAGCCGGACCGGTTGGCGGACGCCGTCTTTGAACTTCAGCAGCCCCCGCAGCGACGCCATCTGCTCGCTCTGGTCGTCGACGAGGCGGGTGTACTCCTTGAACACCTCGTACTGCCCGGTGCGGGTGGAGTGCTGCAGCTTGAAAACGGTGTCGGGGTTGAACAGGTGATATTCGCCTTCGCGGCGCCACTGGTACTCGCCGCCGACTTCGAGCTCGCGGTGCGCGCGCTCGTCGGGCCGCTCCAGGTAGGCCAGCTCGTGGCGGGCGGCCACGTCGGCGGCGATGTCGTCGAGGTCGATGCCGCCGGTGGCGCAGAACAGCCCGGTGAAGTACTCGTCGAGCACCCGCCGGGAGACTCCGACGGCCTGGAACAGCTGCGCGCCGGTATAGGACGCCACCGTCGAGATGCCCATCTTGGACATCACCTTGAGCACGCCCTTGCCGGCGGCCTTGATGTAGTTGTTGAGCGCTTTCTCGCGGTCGAGCTGGATCACGCCGCGGTCGATCATGTCCTCGATCGATTCGAAGGCCATGTAGGGGTTGATGGCCGCGGCACCGAAACCGACGAGCATCGCCATGTGATGCACCTCGCGTGCGTCGCCGGATTCGACGACCAGGCCCACCTGTGTGCGGCTGCCTTCCCGGACCAGATGGTGGTGCACCGCGGAGGTCGACAGCAGCGACGGGATAGGCGCCATCCACTCGTTGGATTCGCGGTCGGACAAGACGATGATGCGCGCCCCGTTGCGGATCGCCTGCGACACCTTCTTGCGCACGTCCTCCAGTGCGCGCCGCAGCCCCCGGCCGCCCTCGGCTACCGGGTAGAGGCAGTTGACCACCGCGGCGCGCATACCGTGCTTACGGCCGCGAACCTCGTGGTCGGGGTCCACGTTGACCAGCTTGGCCAGTTCGTGGTTGCGCAGGATCGGCTGGGGTAGAACGATCTGACGGCACGAATTCTCGTCCGGGTTGAGCAGGTCGCCTTCGGGGCCGATGACACCCTGCAGGCTGGTCACCACCTCTTCGCGGATGGCGTCCAGCGGCGGGTTGGTGACCTGGGCGAACAACTGCTGGAAGTAGTCGTAGAGCATCCGTGGCCGCGCCGACAGCACCGCGATCGGGGTGTCGGTGCCCATCGAACCCAGCGCCTCGGCGCCGGTGCGCGCCATCGGGGCCACCAGCAGATTGAGTTCCTCGTAGGTGTAGCCGAAGGTCTGCTGCCGCGACACCACCCGGTGGTGCGGCATCCTGACGTAGTCGCCCTGGGGCAGTTCGTCGAGGGGGAACAGCCCGTCGTCGAGCCATTCCTGGTATGGACGCTCGGCAGCCAGCTCGGCCTTGATCTCCTCGTCGTCGACGATGCGGCCTTGCGCCGTGTCGACCAGGAACATGCGGCCGGGCTGCAAGCGCATCCGGCGCACCACCTTGGCGGGGTCGAGCTCGAGCACGCCGGCCTCCGACGCCATCACCACCAGCCCATCGTCGGTGACCCAGATGCGGGAGGGCCGCAGACCGTTGCGGTCGAGTACGGCGCCGACGACGCTGCCGTCGGTGAAGCACACCGACGCCGGTCCGTCCCAGGGCTCCATCAGCGAGCCGTGGTACTGGTAAAACGCCCGCCGCGCGGGGTCCATCGCCTCGTTGCGCTCCCAGGCCTCCGGGATCATCATCAGCACCGCGTGGGCGATGCTGCGCCCGCCGAGGTGCAGCAATTCCAGCACCTCGTCGAACCGCGCGGTGTCCGAAGCCCCGGGTGTGCAAACCGGGAAGATCTTGTTCAGGTCGTTGTGATAGCCGAAGACGTCGGTGTGAATCAGCGCCTCGCGGGCCTTCATCCAGTTCTCGTTACCGGTGACGGTGTTGATCTCACCGTTGTGGGCGACGCGACGGAAAGGATGGGCCAGCGGCCAGGACGGGAACGTGTTGGTGGAGAACCTCGAGTGCACGATGCCCAGTGCGCTTTCCACCCGCTCGTCTTGCAGATCGAGGTAGAACGCCTTGAGCTGGGGGGTGGTCAGCATCCCCTTGTAGACGAACGTCACACCGGAAAGGCTTGGAAAATAGACGGTTTCCCGGCCCGGCCCGTCCTGGCCCGGCCCCTTTGAACCCAGCTCGTGCTCGGCCCGCTTGCGGATCACGTAGGCCCGGCGTTCCAGGTCCATCCCGGAGGCGCCGGCGATGAACAGCTGCCGGAAGGTGGGCATCGCGTCGCGCGCCAGGGCGCCCAGGGGCGAATCGTCGGTGGGCACTTCCCGCCAGCCGAGCAGCTCCAGGCCTTCGGCTTCGACGATCTTCTCGACGGCCGCACACGCGGCCGCCGCGTCCTTGGACGACTGCGGCAGGAACGCGATCCCGGTGGCGTAGCTGCCGGGTTCGGGCAGTTCGAATTCCACAACTGCCCGCAGAAAGCGGTCGGGCACCTGCAGCAGAATGCCGGCACCGTCACCGGTGTTCGGCTCGGCGCCCTGAGCGCCACGGTGCTCCAGGTTCAACAGCGCGGTGATGGCCTTGTCGACGATGTCGCGGCTTCGGCGGCCGTGCATGTCAACCACCATGGCCACACCACAGGAATCGTGCTCGTATGCGGGGTTGTACAACCCGCTGGGGACACCTCCCACCGCAGCCACCTGACCCTTCATGAAGACCCCGCTTGGTCACCCGAGCGCAATCCGGGGAAGCGGCCGGCCTCCCCTTTCTGATTCAAATGCACGTCACATCGGGCCTGTCGCGGCCCAGCCGCCGTGCAGCAACGAACGACGGCCCTCTCAGCGGGTCACGACTAGTTGTAAACGATATGACAAAACCAGCCTGACATGCCAACTAAGGCCCGGCTTAGTTCCGTTGCGACAACGGAACCGGCAGAACCGGCGTGATCCTACGGATTGCACGAATGGCCTTGCGGAAGAATACATTCGACTCTGCATGGACTGCCGAAGCCGCGGACCCGGTGTGCCGACGGACACAACCGCACCATGGGGAGCTTGCTGATCCCGTCGTCGGGGTTCCCGCCGCGGACCCGGCCTGTTGCGACCAACCGGCGTTTGCGGTGCTCGGCGCCCAACCGGGTTCCACGAGGCCTCACGGCGGTGTGTTCGCCCAGCGCGTGAGAAGGTTTGCACAAAAGGCTGGGGGAATTCTTAGACTTCGGGCCGCGCATCGGTAGCCTGCAACGGCAGATCCCGCGGCGATGCCCTCATACTGGGCACATCGCCAGGACGTCTCAAGGAGAGTGCGATGAGCGACCGACCGCGCTCACGTCGGCATGACCGGCCGGCGGGCGGGCTGGCCGCATCGGGCGGCGAGCCATCACAGCCCGGGTTCCGCCCGCCGACCCCGTATCCGCCCGGCCAGCCCCGCCACCGGGCGTATCCGCCGCCCCCCGACCCGCGGTCCGCTGATACCGACGTGCTGGATCTGTCCGGTGCCGTCACG
The DNA here is from genome assembly GCA_964511995.1 of uncultured Mycobacterium sp. Lineage (GTDB taxonomy): Bacteria > Actinomycetota > Actinomycetes > Mycobacteriales > Mycobacteriaceae > Mycobacterium. The sequence goes on along the minus strand of CAZEHT010000046.1, from coordinate 21,554 downwards.
AAAGCACCGCCGGGACGGGGTTGGCGCAGACTCGCCTACACCGCGACGTTCGGGCTGGTCAACCTCGGGCCATCGGCCGCGGAGCGCCGTGTCGCGCAGTACGAGGTCCAGATCCGCTCCCCGCTGCGCGGCCACGTCAAAGTCGGAGTCCTCGGCAAGGGCGGGGTCGGCAAGACGTCGGTGGCCGCCAGCGTCGGGTCGATATTCGCCGAGCTGCGACCCCGAGACCGTGTCGTCGCCGTCGACGCCGACACCGCCTTCGGGCGGCTCAGCGGCCGCATCGACCCCGCGGCCCGGGGCACCTACGCCGACCTGGCAGCCGAGCGGAGCCCCGAATCGTTCGAGGCCATCGCTTCCCGGATGGGCAGCAACCGAACCGGGCTCTTCGTGCTCGCCGGAGATTCCGGGATACCCCTGCGGCGGCCGCTTGACCCGGCCTTGTACCGCGAAGCCGCGACCAGGCTGGAGCGTCACTTCGCCATCACGATCATCGACTGCGGCTCGACGATGGATGCCCCCGTCACCCGGGAGGCGATGCGCGACCTGGACGCCCTGATCGTCGTGTCGTCGCCCTGGGCCGATGGGGCGTCGACGGCGCTGCAAACCATCGACTGGCTGGCCGCCAATGGCAGAGGATCGTTGCTGCGCCACGCGGTCGTGGTCCTCAACGACTCCGATGGTCATGCGGACAGGACGACGCGGTCGTCGCTGGCCCAGCATTTCGCCGAGCGGGGTCACCCGGTCGTAGAGGTGCCGTTCGACCCGCATCTGCGCACGGGCGGGGTCATCGACGTGGTGGGCCTGATGTCTCGTCCCACCCGCGACCGATTCCTCGAGATCGCCGCGGCCGTTTCCGAGAACTTCGCGGGGGGCCCACACCGGTACTGACCGTGCCTACACCTGGACGTCCTACAGCTGGACGTCGACGTGTTTCTCGGCGCACGCATCGGCAACGGCGGCGAGGATGTCCTGCACGCGGATCGTCTCCAGATCCTGCACGGTCACCGAGGAGCGGTCGGCGCGATGCTGGGCCGCGACCCGCGAATCCCGCAACCGCTCGGCCCGCTCGACGACGTTGCGGGCGAAGCGTCCGTTCTGCATCACGTCGATACCGTGCGTGCCGTCGGGTGCGCGGTAGGCGCGCAACTTCTGGCAGGCCGCGTTCAGTGACTCCTTCGCCGCCGGGTCGATGACGGTGGCCCGTGGTTTGCCGTACCGCACCGCGATCTCCACCAGCTCCGCCGGGGCGTAGGACTCGAAGCGCAGCTTCCGATTGAACCGCCCCGCCAAACCCGGGTTCACGGTGAGGAATTCGTCGATTTCCTTCTCGTAGCCGGCACCGATGAAGCAGAAGTCGAACCGGTGGACCTCCAGCGCCACCAACAGCTGGTTGACCGCCTCCATGCCGATCATGTCGGGTCGCCCGTCATGGTGGCGCTCGACCAGGCTGTAGAACTCATCCATGAAGAGGACCCGGCCGAGCGAGCGGTTGATGAGCTCGTTGGTTTTCGGGCCCGATGACCCGATGTGCTCGCCGCAGAAGTCGGCGCGCTTGACCTCGACGATCTCTGGATGGCGCACAATGCCCAGGCCCGCGTAGATCTTGCCGAGCGCTTCGGCGGTCGTGGTCTTGCCGGTGCCGGGCGGTCCTACCAGAAGCATGTGATTGGTCTGGTTCGTGACCGGCAGTCCGTGCACCAGACGCAACGCGCGGACCTCGATCTGGTCTTCCAGTTCGGCGACTGCCCGTTTGACCTCCGCCAGTCCGACCTGGTTGTTGAGCAGTTCACGGCCCTCGGCGAGCAACTCCGAACGCAGGTCGTCGTTTTCGAGTTCCTCGCGCTGCGCCGAAGACTGTCCGGTCGACGCGTCCCAGCGGTTGGTTCGGCTGTTGATGGTCTCTTCGTCGGTTACCACCAGTTGCAGACTGGGGTCGGCGAGCGCCTGCTGTGCCGCCTGGATCAGCGCGCCGTTGATGGTCGCCCTCGACAACGCGACCTGTGCTTTGTCCTCCTCACCCAGCTGGCGGTACGCCATGCCTCTGATGTAGGCGAGATCTGCGGCGATCAAAGGGAATTCGTTGGGGTCGATCGTGGCTGACATCACCTCGGTGAGGCTCCGGCGGCGATTGTCGGGCGGTGTGTGCGCCGCGCGGACCTCGACCCGATCGGCCCAATCCAGCGCGACCCTGCCCTGGCCGAGGTACGCGGCAGCGTGGGCGGCCAGGGTGTTCGTCGCCGCAGTGACCGCCGTCATGATGATGGCCTGTGGCGGAAGGATCGTCGCCGCCACCGAGATGACGTCCGGCCAGCGCTGCGTCGCGAACATCAGGTATGCCGTCACGTACTGCTGCCACTGGTGGTTCTCCCAGGTATCCAGTAAGGCCGGGTCCTTCAGCAGCCCTTCGGCCTTCTCGTACTGCCCGTCGTCGACTAGAGCACTGCCCAACGCCAGCCCGGCGTGCGATGCCTCGGTCACGATGATAGCCAGGTACGGCCCGGCTTTGATGTGAGCCGCCAGCCGCGCACCGATTCGATTTGTCTCCCGGTGCAGGCGAGCTCCGCAACCATGGAGTTCTTGGAGCGTGGACAACGCGCCATCGCCTGCCGCCACCCGGCCGAGCCATGCGTCGGCCATTGCCGGATCTATTTCCGTGGCGTCACGAAACCGGGTGAGCGCGTTCGGGGGATCGGCGTCCAAGAGAGCCATTCCCTGATCGAACTGCCGGCGCGCGGCCGCGGTATTGGTTGACATCGGCGGATTATCGTCTCTCCTCGGAGAACTGTGCCTGCGACATCAGGCTCATCGGTTCGGATGAGACGTAACGGTTCTCGGCCCGGAACAGTTCCACTTCCACGTTGAAAACCCGCTGCCCTACCGTGACCTCCACCAGCGCCGGCCCGATTTGGGCTATCACGACGTCAGCGTGCCCGCGGTGCGGCTCTCGGGGCCCACCGACCGAGATCACCGTGTGTGGCCGGGGCGACACCGACAACGGACCGTCGACCACGCTGATGGTCGTCCCCGTAGCGGGCCGCGGCCGATCCGTTACGGCGATATCGGGCATACGGACGCTGGCCCAGTGCTGGGCACTGCGGGTGTGCACCGTTATCCGGTCGCCGGCGGCGGCCGCTCGGATCACGATGCGTTTGGCAATGTGCTCGTCGGCGGCGATATGCACCCGCGTGAACTCGCCAGGGTCGCTCAGCGGCAGGGCCAACCGGTCGCCGGTACCGACTTTGCCCAGGAGTACGCCCGACGGGCCCACCGGAATACCCAGCGCTGCGGGCAGGGGGCCACGCTGAATCCCACGCAGCCGCTGCGTGGGACAAACCAGGTTGGATACCAGTGCCGCGGCCTGTTCGCCGGAAAGCGGCCTGAGGACGACGGCGGGTGGTGCGGGCGGCGGTTGCGCGGTGCGCACGGTCAGGCTAGCGGTCGCGGTTCGATCCGGGAACAAGGTGATGTTCTGGATGACGAAGTCCGCGGGAATCGACCAAGCTTGCGCGAGCGTTTCGGTTCTGACATCCGCCGTTCGGTACGCGTACGTGGTCAGCCAGCCGCCCTCGCCGCGAACCGACCCCCATTGCTGTCGGCCGGCACTCAACGCCGAAACACCCAACCGTCGTTCCAGTTCGACGATGTCGGTCGACGTGGCAACCCGGGCACGGATTCCCCGGACGCGCAACGCGGCACTGATCCGCTGGGCCGCCGCCACCGCCGCGGTGCCCGCCGTCGGTCTCAGCTTCAACGCGTCGGCGTTCGCCAAGGAGGCGATCCGCGCGATCACCCAGGTTTCGCGTTGTCCCGCGTAGGGTGGCGGCCCGATCATCGTGTCGTAGACCGGGGGGTAGTCGCCCGTACTTCGCCTGCGCGCACCCGCGTTGAGGACGCTCATCGACTCGACACGAAGCCCCAGGCTCTGCTCCATCAGCGGATAGAACTCGGCGAGATCGAGCCGATTCTCGTTATACGCCGAAGCCGACCCGCTCAGGACGGTCGGGGTGTGCGGCTTTCCCAGCACCTGGACGGCCACCACCGCCGTCCCGTCCTGATAGCGCACGCCGCCGCCGGAACGATCGTTTGTCACCGTGATCGGTTGGGTAAGGACCACCACGCGACGGCGCCGCAGCCACAACACCGCCCAAGACCACAACGGTTGACCGTGCCAGGGCACCACGGCGATCAGCAGGCCGAGCGCCAGACCGACGGCCGCACCGATGTAGCCGCCCGCGCTCCAGCCCAGCAGTCCCGCCGACATCACCCCCACAACCAATGCGAACCGCACGGCCGCGCTCACATCGACCTCCGGGCGCGGGCGATCAGCGAAGCGGCCAGGATCGCCGCGAGCACTCCGCCGCCGAACGCAAGCGCGACGTTGCGCGCCCTGTGGTCCGGCGCGGGCGGAGGGGGTGCGGGGGTAAGGACGCGGGTTTGGGCCTCCGGAGCCCGAGGTGGACCGGGCGGCACATCGAAGGTGAGGGCCGCAACCGGATCGATCACGCCGTATCCCACCTGGTTGTCGACGCCGCGGGGCGGATTGTGCGCGGTCTGCTGAATCCGATGAATCACCTGGTGCGCGGACAGTTGGGGATACTTGGCGCGGACGAGTGCCGCGACGCCGCTGACATATGCCGCGGAGAAGCTGCTGCCCCAGAACGGCGTGTTGGATTCGCCGGCGCGCGATGGCGGGTAGGCGTTCACCGGCCCCCCGGTCTGGGGAGACAGTCCCATGATTCCCACGCCTGGCGCGGCGATGCCGACCCATGGTCCGGCCAGACTCTTGGCAAGAGGAGCGCCGGTGTTGTCGACCGCCCCGACGGAGAGCACATAGTCGGCAAACCACGACGGCGACGACACCGTCTTGACCTGGCCCCAGTCCCTCGGGTCGGACGGGTTGAGCGGATCGAACTGCGGATTCTGCACGCAGTTGTCTTCGCCCTCGTTGCCCGCGGCGGCGACGACCACGGCGTCCTTGACGGTGGCTGCGTACCAGACGGCCGCACCCAGCGAGCGCTGGTCCATGGGATCGGCCGCGGGCAGACATGCGGTGACGCTGACGTTGATCACCTTTGCGCCCATGTTCGCCGCATGCACGATGGCTTGTGCGAGCGACGAGAGGGTGCCTGCCTTCTGGCGCACTTCGTTGTTGACGCCCGGGTGGGGTTCGACGAATTCGTACGCCCTCGACGACTGTCTGATCGAGATGAGCTGCGCATGCGGGGCGACACCCGCCACGCCGTCCGGAGCGCCCGGAGGCAGGGGTGGCACGGCCGGGTTGTCCGGGCCACCCGGATTCGGATCTCCCGGCGCGTTCGCGGGCTGATCGGGCGGAGGCTCAGGCGGGGGCGGCGGTGCCGGCCGGATCTCCGTGACCGTGACTGGCCGGGGCGGGGGTGGCGGCGCAGGTGGTGGAGGAGGACCACCCGGGGGTGGCGGCGCCCCCAGCGCCGCCGGTGGACCGGCGGCGGGCGGGAACGCCGGAATCGGTGGCATTGGCGGTGGCACGGGCGGGCCCTGCGGGGCCGCCCCGATGATCGACGCCACGATGGTTCCGTGGGCATCGCAGTCGAGAAGGCCGTCGCCGCCCATGATGTAATCGCCGCCCGGGACGACGGGTAGCCGGGGATTGGGATTCACCCCGGTGTCGATCACCGCGACGGGCACACCGTTTCCGGTCGAGTACTGCCATGCCTTGCTGATATTGAGCATCGCGTATCCCGGCGCGATGACTGCGACGTTCGGGTCGGCCACTGTGATCGCCTGGGCGCAGATGTTGCTCTGCCGCATAGGCTCGTCGGGCTGGGGCCGGCCGGCGGATGGCACCGCCGAGGGGTCGACGGTCGGGGGCGAAATCGCCTGCGCCGAAGGCAACGAAGCGTTGAGGCCGACGATGAGCAGTGCCGCCACCAGCGCAGCGCCCTGCTGCACGCGGCGCCGTCCGCTCATCGCATCCGTACCCAGGTGAACAGACCGCCGATCCACGCCGCCAACGGCATAGACGCCACGATGGCCGCGAGTTCCAGCCACTCCGTCACCATCCGCACCAACGGTGTGAACTTGGTGACGGGTACCAGAAGCGCGGCGATGAGTCCCACGGCGGCGAACCCGAGCAGGGCCAGTGCGCCCCAGACCAAAGGCGCCCACGAATCGGCGGGTGCCTGCAACACGTACTTCGCGACGCCGGCGCAGGTTGCCGTGGACGCCCCGAGCACTAGGGCGACCGCTTGCCGCTTGTCCGCGAAGGCCCGTCCCCGGCTGATGAAGATGAGCACGAAGAGCCCCGCCAATACCGCCGCAGCGGCGCTGCGCGGCCGGCCCGGCATCAGGGTGGCCCAGACGGCGAACGGTAATGCCGCGCCAGCTGCCACGCAGATGCCGGTGAGCACCTGGTTGGCGCGACGTGCCGCGGTGGCGATCTCCTCGCCCCTCGGCGTGCTGTCGGGGTCGGGTTCTTCCTCTTCGGTATCCTCCTCGACCGGCGAGACGGTATCGACAGGTGCTCCGGCGCCGCGCCGGAACAGGTCTCGGCCTGTTATCGAGCCGAAATGTGGCGGATGGATGTGTGCGGTCCAGAGCGCGAAGGTCGGCGCCAGGCTCAACAACAGCAGGAGGGCGATCAGCGTTCCCATGCCCAGCCACTGCCCGTTGATCGGGCGCCACATCCGCAACCCAGCCAGGATGGTGCCAAGCGCACATAACGTCACCGCGGTCGACGCGACGGTGTAGTTCCGCCGTGTCAGTGTCACGAACCCGTAAGTGAGTACGCCGAAGGCCAGTGTCGCGATGAACACATGTGCCGCGCCTACCCGTCCCGGTGCCGCCGCGCCAGCGGTGACCGCCAACAGCGGCACGGCCACCCAGCCAAAGCCGGTGAGCAGATCACTGCGGTCGCGCCACCACCGCCAGACCGCGAAAGCGCCCCCGGCTGCCAACAGGCCGGCGACGCCGACGACGACTGCGGAAATCAGGGACTCGGTGAGCACCCGGTTTCTCACCGCAAGGCCGAGGACGGTGCTGCCGATCATCGCCACCACTGCCATCGCGGTGTGCGCGGCGGTTTCCACCGTCACCGGCTGGAAGAGCTTCTTGCCGACCCGGGCCAACCCGGTCGACAGCGATTCGTACTGCGGCTGGAAGCTTTCGCCTTCCGACGCCGGAACCAGCACCAGCGTCGTGCCGTCCTCGACCCCGAGTTCGTCGAGAGTCTTCGCGACGTCGAGCCGGGTGCCGTTGGCCCGGTTCAGCTCATACCCCAACCCTGCGTCCAGACCGGTCAGCCCGCGGCGCCGCAGCTCGGCGTTGAGCAGCTCGACGATGTCGTCGATGAACATCTCTACGGGCACCGACGCGGGGTACACCTGCGACACCAAGTGCTCGCCGTACACCACCGCAACCGCACAGCGGGCCGGAAAAGAGACCTTGGCCATCAATTTAGCCTATCGGCATCGGGTTTGTATTTATCCATTATCCCGGCGGTTATCTCGAACAATCGCAGACGGGTCTTTTTATTTAGCTCGTGCTGGGTGTCGATCACCCCGCCTTTGGCCAGGTGCAGGTCGTACGGCATGAATTCCACGGTCGCACCGGATTGGCGAAACCGCTCGGTGAGATAAGCGACCGCTTCCTTATCGTAATTGTCGCGGCTGTCGTTGAGAAGGACCGTGCTGCGCGACACCAGTTCGTGATAGCCCATCGACCGCAGCATGTCGATCGAACGAGACACCGGCAGCGACGTGTCGGCCGTCAGCCCGGAGACCAGGACCAAGGTGTCGCAGGCGTCGAACACCGCTTTCATCACCGGATGCTCGAGATCGTCGGCCGCATCGACCACGATGATGGTGTGTGTGCGGCGTAGCCGAGCGAGCACGCCGGTAAACATCGACGGGACCAGGGGCCTGGGCTGATCGGAGACGCGGTTGCCGGCCAATACGTCCAGGCCGACGCTGTTCTGGCCGAGGTGTTCCCGGATGTCGGCGTACCCTTGCACGTCGGTGTCGTTGAGGACCGCGGAGTAGTCGCCCGGTGGGGCGTGATCGATGCGGGCGGCGAGCGTTCCAAAGCCCGGGACCGCGTCGATCGCGACGACGTTGTCCGGGCGGCACTCGCGAAATACGGCACCGATACACGCCGTCATGGTGGTCTTTCCGGCGCCGCCTTTCCCGGAAACCACCCCTATCACGTACTGCTTGCGCACATGCCGGCGAATCCGGTCGCGCAATTCGCGATAATGACGCTCGGCGGGGGACTCTCCGAGATTGATCGAGCGGAATGACACGCGGTGGACAAACTTTCGCCAACCGGAGCCGGGCGGAATCTTACGTGGTGCCACCATGTCCGACACACGCAAAGTTCCAGATATCGAGCTCGGCAATTCTGGATTTGTGCTGAAATCTTTGTTCCGTATCGGAAAATTCCTGTCCATGTTATTTGCCGGATCGCCCCACGGATTTGTCACGAAATCAATCCTAACATGATGGCATCGCGTCTCGGTTCACACAATCCTGCGATAGGAAAACCATTCTTCCTTCGCGGGCAACCGACGCAGCATCGCATTGATCGCGCTGGTGATGTTGGCGGGCGTGCCAGGAGAGACGATCATCCACTTCTTGCGCGCGCGCAGCGCGTGTTCGGCCACGATCCGCCCTTCCGGGGTGTCGTATATCGTCACCGACCCGTGCTCGACATAAATTCGGCCGGGCGCACCTTCCGCCCCGGACTGCACGGCCACGATCGATGCCGACGCCGATTTCGTGGTGTCGGTTGCGAGCATCAGCGCACGGATCTGCTCGGGCCCCAAACGCTGGTCGTCGAGGAATTTGCGTAATCCCTCGTGACTCTTGACGTGCTCGATGATGTTGTCGGCATCGATCGTGGCCGGCCGCAGCCGGGCGGGTTCGAGATGTCCGCACAGCCGCTCGATCTGCGATCTGATCACCCCATTGGCCGCACCCTCGGCGGTCGCAGTGCCGGCCGGCCCGATTCGGACGATGTCGTGGGTACGTTCCATCACCACCCACCACTGGGCGAAGCGGGCCAGGAGCACCCCGACCTGGCCTTCACGAGCGGGTGTGGAGATGTACATCTGCAGTGACACATCCCGCCGGGTGAGGACCGTCATCCATTCCAGGATCGCGGCGTCCACTTCGCCGGACTCGTCGATGGCTCCGGCCGCGCGGAGCTCAGCGGCGACCGGCTGATCCAGCGCCAATTCCTTCGTCTCGACACGGGGCAATATCGGGCGCAGACCCAGCTCGGGGGCGAGTGTCTCGATCCCCGAGAGAATCTGTAGCACCCACAGACCGTCAAGCGTGGTGGTCAGCACGACATCCCACAATACGAACCGTGGGGCGCACGCACGCCGCGCACGCCCGCGGCCGTGTCGGCTGTTTAGAAGCCGGCACCTATGTTGACGTCGAGGGCGTGAGCTAATTCGGAGGATTCCAGGATCTTCGACCCGTGTGTCATGACAATCTGAATCAGCCCGTCGAGACCTTTCAGAATCTGCACTTGCCGGTTGTGAAACTGGGTGCCCGCCTCGCCCTCGAAGAATGGCTGAAGCTGGGTGGTCTTGGACAGGACGTCGTCATGGATTTCCATGAGGCGCGCGGCGGTGTTGCCGACCTGCGAAGCGAGATCGGCGACTGCGCCGTGCACGTATTTGATGTCACCGGAATTGAGCATCTGGGGTTTCTTCCTTTAAGTCTCGTCGGGGATTTTGGGTCAGCTCTGGAGGGCGAAGGAACTCATCGCGCGGGCCTGCTGTTCTTCATGGTGCTCAACCAGATCGGCGGCATTGCCGAGGCCGTGCGCCATGCCTTGAAGTCCGTCCGTGGTCTGCCGCAGTTCATGCTCCAAGTGCGCCGAGGTCGCCATCGACGCCGCCCCCGCTGGCCCGTTCCAGACCGCGCCCATTGCGTCCTGGTGGGTGCTCACATAGCCCTGGATGAGCTCATTCGCCTCTCCGATGTAGTTCTCCATTTCCGCCTTCATCGTTCGCAACGCCTCAGGCGTAACGACCATCGCCATTTTGCTACTCCTTGTTCACTTCCCCCCGGGTAGGGGCTTTGTCACATTGTAGATGTCGGCCAGCGGGTGTCACTTCACCAAAGCGGCAAAGCGTTTTGGCATGCGGACCGCCACGATTGACTGTTAGCCGGATACTCCATGGATTCAGCTGTCTTCTCCTCAGCCCTCTTCTTTTAGAGGGCTTTGCGCTCATCCCCGGCGAGGACTACACGGGCATGCTGGAGATCACGTTTTTCGCCGTCGCCGGGGCTGCGTCCGAGCATGCCCGCCGGCGAAACCGGCATACCCGCTGCGGCAGAACCGCCGGTGGTGATGGGCGCCCGAAGATCGGCGGGATTGAGCAAACCGGGACGTAGCCCGGTGGCCCGACCGCCTTCGGGTTCGAAGCTGCTCACCGGACGCGTGTAGCTGGTCAGACCCGACTGCCCGGCCCCGGAAACGCCACCGCCTCCGGTGCCCAGGCCCACCGCATTGCCGGCCAATGATGTCGCGCCAAGGGCCCCAGCCGCAGTCGGCCCCCCGCCGACGGCCGGCGCGTTTTGCGCGTTCATCCCACCGAATATGCCCATCATGGACTGCGGCATGCCTGCCAGGCCCTGCAGGCTGTGCGGGACGGACTGGAACATTCCGCCGATCGGTTGCACGGCGCTCGTTAGCCCCTGGGTCACGCTGCTGACGATCTGCTCCATGCCGCCGGCGGTGCCTGCACCTTGCATCGACGTGCTCGCCATCTCGGTACCGGCCCGGGCACCTGCCGTCGCGGTGTTGGTGCCAGCGTCCTGGACCACCGAACCGGCCATCAACGCCGAACCCGCGGGGTTGGACCCGGCAACGGGCGGCGGCGTTGCCAGCAGGGCCGACGTCAGCATGTTCAGCGTAGTCCCGTATGTGGTGCCCAGACCGGCGTTCTGGGCCCAAAATGCGGCGTATTCGCCTTGCAACTCGGTAATCCGGCCGGTGAGAGCGCCCAGCACCCATGGGTTGGCGGCGATATCGGCGGCACACTCGACCCGATTCGCATCTATGCTTGCCGATGGGATGAGCCCCGCCCGGGTTGCCCCATACAGCTCGGCCGCCGCAAGCGCGATGAGCTGCTGCTTGAGGCAATGGCCGCCAAGAACGCCGGTGAGTGCGTTGAGGATGGAGCCGCTCTCGGCCGACGCGGTCCCGCCCACGCCGAGGAAGTTCGGCACCAAGTTCGCGATGTTAGCCGCTGACAGGCCCATCGACAGGTCGTGCAGGGCGGCCTCGACCGCCCATGCCGCCGCGCTTGCGAGTGTGGCCTCCGGACCTAAGCCGAGCTCGAACATCTTGGCGATCGTCGATGGATCTGTTGCGGGCCACGGATAGCCCATTACCGTTACGCCAGCAGATTGGCGGTTGCGCGGATTCCCTCGCTCGCCACGTGGGCCGCGGACGCGGCGGCTTGGTTGACCGAGTAGTTCAGACGCTCGCCAACATGCTCCATCGACACACCGAGATAAACGGCTCCTGCACCCGCGAGCGCGGAAGCAAACAACACCGAGTCCGGATCCTGCGCCATCGGCGTGGGGTTCATCAAGGCCGCTGAGTTTCCGGCGGTCACGCCGGCCATCTGCGTTCCGATGCCTGCTTCGGTCACCGACGAAAAGTCGACCGACTCCGGATTCACGTTTAGTACCATTTGCTGCTCCTGAACGACGGCGTGGCCCCCGGCCACGAAATGAAACAAGTGTAGGTGTGCTGACATAACCTTGTCGAAAACGACTGCGTCACATCTACAGCAAATCGAAGAGTTGCGCTATTCAGGTGCCCCGACCAACACCCCTTCGATGGCACCGTCTGTGGTTACCAACAACCCGCGGCCAGGAGGAAGTTGCTGTGCGCTGATACGGCCGAATACTTTGACGGTCTGTGGGTCGTTGTCCATGAATAGGGTCGGAGCCCGTGAACCGGTCAATTTTTGCAGTAGCGGATTCATCGCCGATACCCCCGCCCAGTTCCCGGGCAGTCGCGACACCACGACATGCAGGCCGACTTCGCGGCATCGCTCTATCAGCGCCCACAGCGGGGCGGTTGCCGCTTGCTTACCCAACACACCGTTGGGTCTCAGCTCCTGCTCGTCGTCGATGAGGACGAAGTGCTGCGGACCCTCCCACATCGACCGGCTCAGCAGCTCCTCCTGTGTCAGGCCCGACGGAGGCAGGCGATCGCGCAACTCGTGGGTGAGGGCCGCCAGTACCTCGTCAATGTCTTCGGCGGTATAGGCATACGCCCGGACGTGCGGACCATTCATCTTTCCGATCAGCGACGTCTTTGGATCGACGATGGTGATCTGCGCCTGTTCCGGGGTGAGCCTGCTCATGATCGCCCTGCCGAAAGACGCCAATGCGGTCGTCTTGCCGCAGCCCTGCCGACCCATCACCAGCAGACTGGGCAGAGTTCGCAATGGCAACGCGATCGGTTGTAGCGCACTTTCTCCGATCACGAAGGGCACATTCATCGGATCGGCCGCCGCCGGCGTCGACGCAAATGCCGAAAGGATCTGTTCCAGGGGCACACGCTCGGGCAACCGGGCCAACGTCTCCACTTTGTCGGCACCGGTGACTGCGGCGATCACCGCACCGACCTGACGGGTGCCGATGCACTCCCCGCCGGGTCCTACGACCTCCGGAACACCCATCAGCATCTCGTGACTGGTGCGCGTCAGACCGAACCCGGGGCGGTCCAGAACCCGCCGGGCGGCACGCCGATGCTCGATGCCCGATCCCATCTGGGATTCGTCGGGATTGCTCAGGCGCAACTCGATCCGTGCATTGGACACGTTGAGCAGTGCCTGCTTCTGACCGATCAGCCAGCCGCTGGAACTTGTGACGATGTGGATGCCGTACGACAATCCCTGTCGCGCGATCGTGATCGCCCGGTCACCCGTTGCGAAGTCCTTCTCGTAAAGGTCGCCGAAGTTGTCGATCACCAGGAACACGTCGCCGAACTTGTCCGACGGATCCGTTGCGCCGACGGCCGCACCGAAGCGGCGTTCGCGAAACTCGGCAACATCGATCTGGTACTGCTTGAATGCCGCCTCTCGGGCGCGCAGCAGACCTTCGATGGTCGCGATGGTGCGTGACACGCCTTCGCGGTCGGTCAGGCTCACCACAGCGGCGACATGGGGCAGGTCTTCGATCGGGTACAGCGAGGCCCCGACGCAGAAGAACGTCACCCGATCGGGCCGGTACATCAGCGCCGCAGAAGTGACCAGCGTCATTATCGCGGTCGATTTGCCGCGTTGCGCGGTGCCCACGACCATGACGTTTTCCATCTGCGCATCCAGTACATACACCTTTTGCGCGTGGTCTTCCGGGATGTCTTCGATCCCGATCGGGAACGTCAGACCCGGGTTCTCACCGTAGTCGACATGCCATGGCTTGCCCCGCCAGCGCTCCACCAGTGCGTCCACACCCTGGCTGACTTCCAGTGGAGGAAGCCAGATCTGGTGCGGAGGCCGGGCGGGATGAGAGGCCAGCGATTCGCGGATCACGTCCACGAGCTTCTTCTTCTTGAATCCGTCGGCGTGATAGAGGAACTCATCGGGCTCGGCAACGACGCCGTCGGCGACGGCGAGCGCGGCGGTGTCCTCCGCGCTCAGCGGCTGGTACTCCCAGGTCAGCGAACGCGGTTGGGAGAAACTCAGATTGATTGTCCGATCGACTTCGACGGCTTTCTTCGGAACCACGAACGGTGCCGATACGTAGAAGCACCGGAAGTGCTCCAACTCGCGCGGGCCCACCTTGAGTAGCGCATAGCCGGCTTCCTTCGACGGCAGATGCAAGGCGGCATCGCTGCCGATCACGTCGCGCGAGTCCTCCGCGGTCTCGGCGCGCAATGCCACCCGGAAGGCAATGTTGCTCTTTGCCTTGCTTAGCGACGAGAGATCCAGACGCTGGCCACCGAGGGTGAAGAAGACGTTGCATCCCCGGCCTTCCTGGCCGATATGGATGACCAGATCGATCCATTCCGGGTGGTGGTGGAACAACTCGAGGTACTCGTCGATGATGACCAAGAGAATCGGCACCGGCTCCAAGTCGCGGCCGGCCAGACGCATCTCCTCGTACTCGTTGGCATCACGTGCGCCAGCATCCTTGAAAAGCCGGTAGCGCCTGGCGATCTCACCGTCGATCGCCTTGCGCATGCGTTCCGCCAGGTGACGGTCATCCTTGCCGAGGTTGGAAAGCGAGCCTGCGACGTGGGGGAAGCCCTCCAGGTCTTGGGCGGCCGATTCGAACTTCATGTCGACGAAGATCACGACGAACGTCTCCGGGGAGTGCGTCAACGCGATCCCGTTGCACAGCGACAGGAAATACTCGGACTTGCCGGAGCCGGATGTGCCGACGACGACCGAGTGGAATCCGAACCCTCCGAAGTCCTTGGCCCGCAGCACGATGTACTGGAGTGCGCCGCTCGGCTTTACGCCGACGGGTACGACAGCCCAATCGGCGTCGCCGCGACCGCGGCTTTGCGCCCACAGCCGGTCGACGTCGAGATAGCGCGGATCCGTGATTCCCAACGCACGCAACAGCTCTCCGCCCTGGTGGTCGGCGTCGGACAACCCGCTGGCCGTGGTGGGAGACCAGCGTGCGATGGCGCGGGCGTACCTGTCGGCGGTACTTTCGGCCAGCATGTCGGCGACCGCGTAGAAGGCGTCGCGGTGGCGAAGCCTTTCCCGTCGCAGTGTGAATCTTTCGTCCTCGCCATTGAATCCGACACCGGTTGCAGGGTGGTCGGCGAGCCTGAGCACCGTGATTCCGGCCATACCCTTCTGGCCGGTCACACCCTCCCACTGCTCCGGGGTTCCGACGTTGTCGTCGACGATCACCCAGTGCGGACCGAGGGACGACACTCCGAGGGACTCCATCGGGGACGGCATCGTGGTGGGGCTCGCCCCGGTCGGCGGTGACCACGGCCCCCGTCCTTTCCGGTGCAACTCGGCGTCGAGCGCCTCCTCGAGATCGGTTGGTGAGGTGAACACCAGACGCCGCAGACCGCACGCATCGAACATCTCGTCGTGCTGGTTGTGCGGCAACCACACCAGCCACGACCACGCTTCGGGATGCCGCGTGACCACCATAAGTTTCACGTCAGCCGGGCTGTGATACACAGCAAGGGAGCACAGCACGGACCGCATGAAGGCGCGTAATTCGCCCGGATCGTCCCCGACGAAGCTGAAACCCGGCCTGGAGCGCAGGCTCAGCACTTTGCCGATTCCGCGGATCTTGCTCTGTTCGAGGATGAAGTCCCTCAGCGCGCCGCCTGTCACCGGTTCCAGTTCCTCACCGATCGGCACCTCGGGCCACTGCAGCGAAACCGCGGACTCGCTGGACTGTTGAATCCCGATGCCGAGCCGGACATCCAGGAAGTCCGCGTCGCCTGGCCGGCGTTCCCACATCCTCGGACCGCCGATCACCGTGTCCAGGCGTTGTGGATCGCCGTGCACGAACAGTTGGCTGCGCCGCTGGTCACCGGCTGCTCGCTGGACCTCGTCACGGTCCTCGTCGAGCTGTCGCAGATAGATCCTGCGCTCCTTTTCCTGCTCGCCCCAACTCATACGGCGCGATCTGCCGAGTCGCCCGCTGAACATCAGGGCGCCGAACCCGAGCAGACCGATCATTGGAAAGACGCCGGACTGCAGTGACCGTGCACCCGACGTGTACATCACGACCAGCATCCCGACGATGCCGACAAGCAGCGCCGGTATCGCGATCATCAACAAGATGTTGCGGGGCTCGCGCTCCGGGAGCGCCAGTGGTGGGTTGACGATCACTCGTGCCGGCGGCACGGCCGGCACCGGCTTCCGTGCGCCCCGGACGAACCCCTTCTTGGACACGGCTACCCTTCCGCGTTCTGGTCGGCTCCGTCGATCGGCGCGGTGGCGCCCTCGGAAGTAATAGTGTCGTGAGCCACCAGCGCCGCGCTGCGGCTCATGGCGGGGCCGGGAGCGAACGTCCGGACGATCGGCCACGGCGCTTGAACGGCGCGATTCGGGTCGAGTCCCAGAGCGTTCAATGTCGCCGGCTCCCATTGGATCCCGAACCGCACGCCCTGCGGCGAAACCCAGTACAGGCTCTCCTTGGTATTGGAGGTGGCGACCCCACTGGTCGTCGCGACGAAGTTCGCGGCACCGGGCAACACCAGCGTCCGGTCGGCCTCCACCGAATCCGGACTGCGGTCGTCGCGCACCAGGTTCACCAGATGCCCGTCCATGCCGGGCGGTGTCGGCAGGCCCCTGCCGTTGAGAACCGCGATGGAGGCCTGCCTGTCACTGGACAGCTTCTCCCAGGAGACGCACATCACGGGGCTGGCGTCGGTGTCGACGAAATCGAGCTTGCTGTCCGGATAGAAATCCACGTTGAGGACCTTGACAACCGGGATATCGACCATCTTGTCGGGCGAAATCAGTTGCGGCGCTATCGAACCCTGATCGTTCGCCGTCCGCAGCAAGTCCGCAACGAAGCTGCTGATCTTCTGCACTCCGCCAGAAAGCAATACGAACAAACCGCTGACCTCGCCGTTGGAGTCGCGCGTTTCCAAAACACTGCCCACCGCGACACCGGGAACCCACCGTGACGGCGTGCCGGCGTCCTGGATCGCCGGTACGACGATCGGTTCGGTCGCAGGCATCGCGTCGAAGAGCGCGTTTGAGACCTCGATCGGTGACGTCTTGCCCGGGTCGAGACCCAACGTGAACGTCACCGACCGATCGGCGGGGTCGATACGGCTTCGATGGCCACCCCAAACCACGTATGTACCGTCGCCGTGAGTGGTGAGAACCGCTTGAGTAGCTGACAACTCGGCGGCTCGATTGCCGGAGAGGTGGCCCGCGATCGAAGTGACGACGGGCTTGCCTACCGTGCCGCGAACCGCGGCCGTGTCGCAGACCGACCAGGCCGACACGCCGCTGCCGGCCTGCAGATCGTCTGGAAGACCGGGAATGCCGACGACGGGGCCGGTCGGGAACTTCGCGATCTCGGCTGCCGATACCCACGTCGGCGCCGAGGGGGTACCTGCCGCGAGGCGGGCCGAGGTCAGATTGAAAGCCGGATACAAACGACCGTCGATCCTGGCGTACACCGCTCCAGTCTGTCGATTCCCGACGATGACGGACTCACCGACGATTCCTGCCGGCTTGATGAAGTGCAGCAGCGCCATCCAGCCGACACCGATGAGGACGAAGACCATCGACAGCGCGACCGCGGCCTGCTGTTTGCGGTCGTCGTGCTTCATACGCACCGAAAACCGCGTGATGGCGGCCCGCAGTCGGCGGTTGTAGAAGAGGTGGCCCGAATTCTGGTCACGGTTCGACAGATTCAGCGGCACGCTCCATCTCCATCCTGAACAAATCCGCCGTCCGACGGTCTCATCGACGCCACCCACCCAACCGGTCGCCGGAAAACCCGGCTATCAACGCAACCCTCCCCCGTAACGCACTTGGTTGTCGGCGTAGGCCTCGTCGCGCAGCGCCGCGAAGGCGCTGTTGAGACGTTCGGCAAGTTCGCTGTGCGAGTACTCCGTCACGACCTGAGGGTCGAGGCTCAGCCCGATCAGCCTGCCGTCGGAATTGGCCACCGCCTGAATGTCTCCCAGGTCGACGCTATAGGTGATCTGCTCCGCCTCGGCGACCAGCAACTCCCATTTATCGGCGGCGTCACGTAGTTCCCGAAGGACCGCGTCGACGAGGGCCTTGTCGCCGTGCGCCTCGCCCAACCCCGACACCATGCAAGTATGTCGAGCATTCGGGAACAGCGTCAATTCATCGATCGACAGCTGCACCGGGGGATCCGGGTGCCGCTGGCCGGGAGCCAGCAATCGGTTTATTCGGTTGCGCGGGGCCCGTCGCCCTTAAGGTGTGCCTGCCAACGCCTCAAACCACGCGAAGTGATAGTTGGCTCCCACCTCATCGCCGGTGGTCAGGCCTTCGGCCGCCGCGAGCAGTAGACAGTTCAACAGCAACCCGCGGTCTGATTGAGGGTAGTTCGCCAGCAGCTGGTAGCGGGCGGTGTCTAGATGGACGCGAAGAACATCGAGCTCGCCTTCGACGACGCCGGCGCCGCGCGCGACGGTACCGACCAGCGCGTGCGTTAGCCGGGGCAAGCCGGCGCGCCCGTGGGTCACCTCGACGAGCCGGCCAGTGAGATCGTCGATCTCGTCGAGTCTGCGGGCCGTGGTCGAAACCTCGGTCGACTCGCGCGCGCCGAAGGATCCGAACGGGTCACCGGGCGTGTAGGTCGCGCTGGACGCGATTTCTCCCAGCATGGCGACGGCGTTTCCGGTGCGTCGCTGAGGTGCCAACAAGACGACGCCCTCGGGAATTCTGATGCCCGGGAGTATCCAGCCGTGCGCGAGATCGGTGGCGACGACAGTCGTCCCGTCGTCGCGCAGACCGACCGCCCAACGCAGCCCCGGCTCCTGCCGCGCAACGAAGTGGACCAAATGCTTGAGCCGACGCTCTCCGGACTCGGGCGGACGCCGGTGTTCGGTTGACGCGGGTCTGGCCGAGGCGCCGACCATCTCACCCGACGGGAAGTCGCCCGCGGCGATTTCGGTGACGGCCTGCATCGCAGGGTTGGGCCAGTGGGCAGGCCCGTTTGCGGTGCGTTCGTACTGGAGGGGCCCGATCGCGGCGGGTTGCGGCTGGGCGGCGGGCCGGAAGGATACCGGTTCGGCGTGCGCCGGTGGATCGGCTACGGACCCGTCGGGTACGTCGGATACCTCTGATACATCTGCCTCGGCCTCGACTTCGACCTCCGTGCTGGCGTGCTGATCGCGGCGATGGCGGGCAGTGTCGGCCGGCGGCGCCGCAGCGTCGTGCTCCGTCGCGGGCTGACCGATCGACGGCCGGTGCGGGCCGGGTAGCCGGAGAAATTCAGGCTGAAATGCGAGCGGCTCACGGCGAAGTTGTCGAACCGTGGATTCGACTCGAAGCACAGCAAATGCCCGCGCCACGTTGACGACCCGGGCCTCCTCTAATTTCCTCAACCTGTCGTCGTAGTCGGCATCGGCGATTGCCCGTAGGCGCGCATTTGCCGAATCGGCGATGCGCTGCAAATCGTTCTTCAGATACTCGGCCACCAAGGCTGTTTCAGCATTCACCTCGGTCAGCTCGGGCGGCCACAGACCGCCGAGGACCCACGGCGTGCAGTCTGCCGGCTTGCCCGAGGTGGCTCCGGACCGCACCCGTTGCACAGCTGCACGCAGCCGCTGCCGCAACGTCTTTTTGCCGAATTCCGCCACTCGCCAAGCGTACCGACGGAGGCACATCTGTCATTTCAGCTGACCGAGGAAATGAAGTATCGAGAAGTACCGGGAGCTGAATTGTGGGTTCCCGCATCCGTGGGTACGGTCACCGGTATGGCTGACTCGGTGGTGCAGCAACAGCTCGACGAAGTGCGTGCCCTCCTCGCGCGTGCCCGCGAGCTTTTCGGCGCCCATCCCGTGGAGCCCCCCGCCGATATCGCGCCGGACTCGCAAGCCGTCAAGCGGTGGGTCACCTGAACGCGGTCACTTTCCGCCCTCCCTGCTTTCGAGCCGATGTTCTCGCAGTCTCGTGACCGCCATGTCGAGGTCGGACCGACCGGGCACCTCGTCCGACGGGGTGTGACCGGCGGCGAGGATTTCCGCACGAACCTCCATCACGGCCCGTAAGTGCGACACGTCAGCGGTGAGCAGTATGGCCTCGGCCAGCGTGACCGCGTCAGTCTGCATCGCAGCCTCGGCGAGCATCACGCCGTGCAGGTAGCCCCCGCGACAGCTTCGGAACAGGATATGCCCGCTGGGATGTGCGGCGTCGAAGTCCGGGTCGGGCTCCGTCATGGCAGATCGTCGACGACGGATCGAAACGCTGCCGCACGTTCCGCCTCGTGCTCGTCCCAATACGTCGCGGATTTGCCTAGTTGGTCGGCGAAGTTCGCGTGGTCATCCGCCTGCTGCTGATAGCACAGCCGGCGCTCCTCCAGCAGTCGGCGGCCCGCTTCTCGAAGCTCACCGAAAATGGGCCCCAGCGAGTCCAGGCTTTCCTGGATCGCAGCGTGGCTGTCAGGCAGCGCACGCAGGTAATCGGCCACCTCGGCGTGGCGCGCGGCAGCGTCGCGCAGGTTCTCGGGATCCACCCGGATCGTCTCGGCCATCGGTTACTCCTAACGTGCGTCCACTATCGCGGGCCGGGTGGGCGCCGGGGCGCCCTGGTGTGGTGTCGTCGACGGCGGGGTCGCCGACGACGCGGCGGCCGGCGAGGGCGGATGAAGCCAGCCTAGAAAGCTTGGCCCGCCGACGCTGGCGACTGCGTGAATCCTGCCGTCGAGCAAGGCTCGATCGCTGTCGACGGCCAGCGCGTGACGGTCGGTGAACATGCCGATGTCGCCCGCGACAATCTGGGCCGGATCGACTGGGTGCGGTACGGCCGTACCCGGCGGGGGCACAATCATTCCCTGTTCCTCGAATGCCTCCCCGACAGTGGTTCCGCCAACCACCGACCTGATCACCTCGGCAATCACCGAGTTCGGTACGGCGGCGGTGCCGCCACCGGGAAGACGCACCGTCAGCGTTTCCAAACCGGGCGACTCCTCCGGAAGCGAAACGCCGTCGAACCCGTCGCCGTCCGATAGGCCCGCGACCAACGACTCGTCCGTATCGCCCGCCGGGTAATCGGCGTCGAGCAGCGCATCCAGCGCGTCCTCATCGTCATCGCCGGGCCACCCGTTGGCTCGCGAAAGTCCCGCGAAGTCGGACCTGGGCACCTCGCCCAGCCCACCCAAGGACGGTGGCGCTCCCGCGGCGGCGGGTGCAACACCGGGCATGGGAAGCATCGGCGCACTCAACGGTGCCAAGGAGGACGGCGCGGCCGGTGAAGGTGCCGCTGCCGGAGACGCTGCTGCCCAACCGGTTCCGGCCGGCTCGGCCACGCTCTCGCCCAGGAGCGAATCGAGCAGCGGGTCCTCACCAGCGTCGCCGCCGTAGGGCGGCAGCGCATCCGTCGCATCGGCTGGCTGCGCCCCGGCCGGATGCTCGGTGCCCCCCGCGGCAGCCCCTGCGGCATCCGACGGCGTGCCACGGGAGTTCTCGTAGAGGGCAGTCCACGCCCCGGCCAATGCCGCCTTGGATCTGTCGTCGAGGTCGCCCGATTCGACAACCGCGCCGATCTCGCGCAGCTTGCCGATCAAATATCGTTGGAAATCTTTTGCGCCGGAAGGGGTATCGAGATCCGTGCGGGATTGCACAGCGCTCTCGACCTCCTGCTGCAGTCGTCGCAGCCGCTCGCTTCGTTCCGCCGCGACTGCGTGTGCACCCAGGATGGCGCCGATCACATGCAAGTCCAGCTGTGCGGTGACCGAGTTTTGCCGCGCCAGGTCGTCCTCGGCCTTTTTCATGGCCGCTGCCGCATCTCCCTGCTGACCCGGCGTCACCGGCAACGGGCCCGTTCCCGGCCCGGACAGGCTTGGCCCGCCCGGTGGCGCGGTACCGCTACCCTCCATGTCGCGCACAGTATCGGCGGGGAC
>CAZEHT010000045.1:26214-27716 GCA_964511995.1 uncultured Mycobacterium sp. | reverse complement strand
TGTGTCAGGCCGGCGGCTCGAAACTGAACCGGAGTCGCCCCGGTCAGCGCGGAGGTGTCACCGAGAACCAGCGCCGGTAGCAGAGCGGCCTGATCGGCAGGAAGCGCTCCACGCGCCGCGGTCGCGAAGGCACGTCGGACCGCATCGGCAACCCGCTGCGCCGCAGACATCGAACCCATCACCGGTTCACCGGCCGCGGTGAGCGTCGCAACGGTGAGATTGCGCCGACGCGGAGCGCCGATCCGGGCACGAAACCGCATGGGTCTTCCGGCCGCGGATTCCGCGAAAGCCACACCCGATGCGAACGCCGTGACGCTGCCCTGCGTTCGGTCCTGTCCGATCATGTTCAGTTCGGCTTTGAACATCAATCGGCCGCTGCTCAGCTCACGAGGACTCTCAGTCGGTGTGACCGTCACCTCGGTGACGGTACCGAATCGCGAAGCCACCGGATGGTCGCGAATATGATTGGCACGCAAGGTGATCGCCAGCCCGAAGCAGGCGCCCACCAAGCAGATCGCGAACAGCCCAGCGCTCATCCGGGCCCATGACTCGGGACGCCAGCGCCGCACCACGAGCGCCACGGCCGCCACCAGGACGAAACCTACCGCCAAGACCGGCCCCAGGAATCGCAGAATACCGGCCGCCGTCACCATCCAGCATGTCAGGGCCGCGGGAACGAGGCGTACGTCCAGGGTGTCCCCGCCGAACAGCGAGCCGTCACTCACACCCGGACCAACGGACGCAGCCGCTCCAACTTCGCGGGCCCGATGCCATCGACGGCGGAAAGTTGGTCGACGCTGGAAAAGGCGCCGTTCCTGTCGCGCCACGCCACGATCGCCGCCGCGGTCACCGCGCCAACCCCCGGCAACCCGTCCAGTTCCTCGACGGTGGCCGTGTTGAGATCCACAAGCGCACCCGAGTGCTCCTTCGGCTCGGCGGTGTTGCTCGCCCGACCGGGCGCCTCGATGCCGCCGACCGAACTCCCCAGCACCGCGGGCGCTCCCGGCGACGGTGCGATTCCCACCGTAATCTGTTCCCCGTCGGCCAGCCGGCGTGCCATGTTGAGTCCGATGCTGTCGGCGCCGTCGAGTGCTCCTCCGGCGGCGGTCACCGCGTCGGCAACCCGCGCGCCGGGCGTCAGAGTCACCAACCCGGGTGTCGTGACCAGCCCCACGACGCTGACGACGAAGGGTTGCGCCGCCTTCGGGACGGAGCTGGTTTCGGCCCCCTTCGTAGACGAAACGGGTTGTACCGGAGGCAGTTTCGCCGACATCACCGGGGCGGCCGGGGCACGGACAAGGGTGAACACCGTCAGCAGCACCGCAACTACCGCCACCCCACCCAGGGCAAGTGCGCCCGCCCGGCCTGGATCGGCCCGCGCCGCGGCCAGCCAGCCCCGGCGCGGTTGGTCATCAGGCAGCCACCGCGAAAGAATCGCGTCATCGGTCCCGCCGACGCCACTATCGTCAGACCCACCGTCAGCCCCACCGACGGATCCATCG
>CAZEHT010000045.1:0-26114 GCA_964511995.1 uncultured Mycobacterium sp. | reverse complement strand
CCCGCCGACGCCACTATCGTCAGACCCACCGTCAGCCCCACCGACGGATCCATCGATGGCCTCGATGCCGCCGCCCGGTTCCACGAATTCGGTGAGGCGGCGGTTCAATCGTTGGGCCGGTGGTTCGGTTCGCATACCGCCAACGTAGGGATGGCCTGCGCCGGATACCGCCGCGCGGCCCCCATCCGGCCCCGATATGTGCATGGCGAGCCGACTGGGGACAACCGTATCCGGTTCACCCGGAAGCGGTTGGCCGGCACGCAGTCGGCGTACTCTGGGGGGACCGGGGCACATCCAGCTGGGGAAGATGGCGTGACTGGGCAACGACGGCGGATAGGGCGGTCAACAGTGCTGGCGGTCGCCCTGGTTGCGCCGTTTACAGCGCCGGTTGTCGACTCCCTGGTCTCGTCACCGTCGCAGCGGACCACCGCCGCTTGCCCGGACGGGCGGGGCGGGGTACTCGTGGGCATGCAGGTACTCGGTGCCTACACCGACAACTGTGACTTACGGGTGCAGCCACCGCCGGCGATGGGCGCGGCGCCCAGCGCCGGTGCGATCATCGCCTGCCGCAACCTGCCGGGCTGTCTGCCGATGTTCGTCAACAACCCCGGCTGGGTGCAGGTGCCGCGCGTCGACACCAGGGTGCGCGGGGGGGTTACACCTACCGCGGCGGGTCGCCCCGCCAGGTGAAGCTGTTGACGTACTTGCCCATGTCTCCGGCGATCTCCAGATTGGCGCCTGACGGGAGCCCGGGCCCGGAATCAGGACCGAACTCGCGGTAGGGGCCTACCGCACCGGCCACCAGGGCCAGGTCGTCCTTGATGGCGACGACCACCATCAAGCGCATCCGCATGAAGCTGGCATGGGCTCCCTGCGGCCAGAAATCGGCGACTTCCCCGTATCCGGGTTGGTAGCCGACCATCGCGTTGGGGATCGTATAGGCGACGCGGGCCTCCGGGTACGTCTTTCTCACCAAATCCTCGGCGATCTGACGTGCATTGCGGCCGCCGGCAGGCACGCCGAGCAACTGCAACTTGCCGCCGTCGCCGACGAGCAACTCCGCGGTGACTCCGCGCGGATTCTGGGTGACCCGGTACGCCGAACCTGGTGCGGGATAGGACACCGAGAACGCGCCGTCGGCGGCGGTGTACCGGGGGTTCGTCTCGATCGGCTTGCCCGTCGGCGGCTTGCCGCAGTTGGGCGGGCAGGCATACCGCACCGGAGGCTTGGTGATCGCGACCGAAAGTACCCCCAGCACCACCGCCACGGCCGCCAGCGCGAAAGCCCAGCTACCCAACACCTTGCGCGGCCGCGGGGACGGCATCGGCGGTACCGCGTAGGAGCCCGCAGGGACCGCATAGCCCGGCCGCACCTCAATTGCGGGGCCGTCGCTCGCGGGATCGTCGCTGCGTCGGTGTACAGGCCGATGCTGCCTGCGGGCACTGCGCGACGACCGCGACGAGGCCCGTGCCGCCACGCCGCAGCCAGGGCAGAATGCCATGTCCGGCACCACGTTTCCGCAGTGTGGGCACAGTATGACCTCGTCGGCCATAACCTCGCCATGGGCTTCGTGAAGCAAGGCCAGATGCAGACCCACTCGCAGCAGCATCACCGAGGTGAGCGCGAGCAGGAGGTGACAGGCGAGCTGGAACCATTCCGGGACGGTTTTGACGTCGACCAGGCCCAGCAACAGGTGGACACCCAGGATTCCAGCGCCGGAGAGCCCGAGCGCCATTGGGACCCGCGCGGCGCGGTGAGCCGGTCTTCCCGGCGGCCACTTGAACCACATCGCCGCGCCGACCAATCCGCCTGCCGCCATCGCCGACAACGGCACCGCGAACCCGCGGATGCCCGCTTCGACCAGCAATCCGAACAGTGGGCGGCTGCGGTTGATCAGCCCGACGGTGAGCTGGGGAACAAGCTGCGTCAGGGTGGCCGCGGCGGCGAAAGACACTGCTCCCACCGCTCCCATCATGAAGCCGTCCAAAGACTCTCGGCTCGATGGCTTCGTGAGCCGGACGACCACCGCGGGCAGGGTCAGCAGCACCGTACTGGCGACCGGAATCCCCAGCCCCTCCCGTAACAGGCGGGACAACGCGAGACCGCCCTGCAGCGGAACGCCATAGGATCGGGCAACCATCTCACCCGTGATCAGCACCCACCCCACGCCGAGACCGACACCCACCGCCACGACCAGCACCAGGCTGGTCAGGGGAAAGTCGCGGCGTGCGCCGGATTGGTACATGTACGCGACGAACAGCAGCGGCATTCCCAGGGCGCCCACCGCGATCAGACAGGCCGGCATTCGTAGCACGGCGAAGACGACCAGCATCACCAACACAGCGATCACGGCAATCCGGAACGGCCCACGCGACAGCGGCGCCAGCTGCGGGAACAACGAACTGGCCAGCCAGGGCCTGAACAGGTGCTCGCGGGGAGCTGCTCCGAATGCGTACCGCCGCAACCAATCCGGGCCGTCACCGGGGCGTGGCTCGTGACGGGCGCCGCACAATCCGCAAAACTCTCCCGCGGGAACGTCGACATCGCATACGCGGCACGTCATGGTTGCCGCGCCGGGGCGAGAGTCGGCCACAGCCGGCCCGCCTGTCATGACATTGCCGCCTGCGCGATGAGGAGGTTGCGCACCAGGCTGTGAGCCTGCGGCGTGCCGAGGCCGGTCACCAAGTCATAACCGGGCTGGGCCGACGCGATCGCATTCCCGCCCAGCGTCACGTCTCGGAACGACTGCAGGTTCGCGGTCTCGGCGACTCGATACAGCAGCGGATTGAGGTCGCCGAGCAACCGCCCCCCGTTGGCCAACAGATACTGATTCATCACCGCGGCAATACCAGCCCAGATCGGGGCGGACTGAGATGTGCCACCGCCGACGAGCACCTCTTGGCCGAAGACGATCTTGGCTCCGGTGAACGCGTCCGCCACCGCGGCGACATCGGGTGTGAGCCGGCGATTCTCGTCATTGCCCGGCATGACGCCGCGCTGCCAGTCGGGACGGTCGAACAACGCCGACTCCCCGCCTCCGGTCCCGTGCGACAACGGCACGTCGAACCACGCCTGCTCGGCAAGCCAGGCCCCGTGACGGTCGGTGGACAGCGTCGTCCCTCCGACATCGGTCATCTCCGGTAGCGACGCGACAGCGTCAAGCCCGATGTCGTCGGGGCCGGGCGCCGCCGACCAGTCCTGCCCGCCTTTGCATTCCAACCCGGCGAGATCGCCGCTTGCATTGAATGCGGTGGTGCCATGCGACTGAGCGACGGCCAGCGCCGACCGTACGGGAGCCAGATCGGCGGCGGTCAACAACCTATCGCACCCCCACCCGATGGAGAAGCTCCACACCGCCCCTGGGAACTGGCGGTCGGCGGACTCCATCATCTGGGCGATCTTCTCGTAGGTACCGTCGCCGCTGACGGTCGGACGGGCATTGACGAGCACTTTCCGTGCGTCCGGCGCGATCGCGTGAGCCATCTGCAGGTCCATGGTTGCCTCGCCGCTGCGCTCGGTGGGCATTTCACCGACAACCGTGGGCGTGAACTTCGGCAGGTTGAACGTCGAACTGAACATGTCGAGATCAGCCTGATCGAACCCGTCGAACGCGAATACGACGATGGTTGACCCCGTACCCGTGAAGCCGGCAGATATCAGGGGCGTCACGTCGTAGACGTTGCGCAACGCCGACGGCGTCAGGCCCTGGTCGGGAACGTCGGTCGGCAGAACCGGCGGCCGGGACTCATGATACGGGGTGTAGCCCAGAATGCGTCCCAGCCCGGAGACTACCTCCCGCAGAGCCGCCGGCACCGCGGGCTGCTGAGGCGAGGCATAGAACACCTGACCACGACGGCCCCGGTAATCGTGCACGTCGACACCGAATGCCCTGCCGACCTTCTGCGCCGCACCCTCGACGATCGCCCATCGGTCGCCGGTGCGCCAGCGCACCGACAGGCCACGCTCCTCCGCCCAGCCCGTCAAGGCCACCGGCCGCTGCGCTTCCGAGAGTTCAGCCGTCAGCTGGGTATCGCCAACCCGCGACGGCCCCAGATCGGTTGAGGCGCCGAGCAATCGCGCCAGGGGCCCGGCGATGGTCTGCGGGCCTTCCGACGATGAGCCGACAGTGCTGCCCGTGCGCTGGCCGAACAGAACACACACACCCACGGCCAGCAGCACGACCATCGACAGCGCAACCGCTGGACGGGACGAACCCCGGGTAATCGAACCTCAGCCTGGTTCTGCGGTCGGCGCGGGAGGCGCCTTGACGGTCGGGGTGAACTTGTTGGGACCGCGCGGGTCGATGCCCTTCTCGGTGGGCTCGACAGGCGGCGCGGTGGTCGTTGTCGTTGTCGTCGTCGTCGTGGTGGGTTCTTCCGTCTCCTCGTCACTGCCGCACGCAGACAGCGTTCCCATTGCGGCAATCGCGAGTATCCCGATTCCGGCCGCAAGCCGACGACGAGCTACACGATGTGTGTTCATCATGCTGTCCTTATCTGTCCCCGACCCGCGTATGGCGCTGGTCGAACCAGCACAATGCTAACTGTCAGGACAGGACAATCCCACACCGCCTCGCTGCAGGCTGAATTCGACCGCGTCGCCTGCACGCACTGGATCCGACCGGACAGACCGACCCCGGGCGGGTCATTCGCACGGTGGGTGTACATACTCGCAGAAGTGTCCGCCGTTTTAGGAGTGCCGATGACCGCTGCGCCCGCAGTCCGCCCCCTCAAAGTGATCCAGTGGACCACCGGCAACATCGGCCGGCGATCACTGCACGCGATCATCGGTCGGCCGGATATGGAGCTCGTCGGCGTGTACGCGCACGGCGCGGAGAAAGTCGGCAAGGACGCCGCGGAACTGGCGGGCTGGCCCGAGCCGACCGGCGTGACGGCCACCAATGACATCGACGCGCTGCTCGCCCTCGGCGCGGACGCCTGCTGTTACAACCCTTTGTGGCCCGATATCGACGAACTGGTGCGCCTCCTCGAATCGGGCGTGAATGTTTGTTCCAGCGCGGCGTGGATCACCGGTGGCAAGCAGACACCGGAAGACCGAAATCGCATACTGACCGCATGCCGGCGCGGCGATTCCAGCATCTTCGGCAGCGGCGCGCACCCCGGCATCACCAATGTGGTCGGCATGGTGCTGTCCGGAGCCTGTGAACGTGTGGACGAGATCCGCATCACCGAATCAGTCGACTGCTCCACATATGAATCGGCCGGCACTCAATCGGCCATGGGATTCGGCCAGGATCCAGCCACGCCGGGACTGGCCGACAGCGTTCGCCGGGAAAGCGAGGTCTTCGCCGAATCGGCGGCCATGATGGCCGACGCCCTCGGCGCGAACCTGGACCGCATGACCTTCGACGTCGAGTTTACCGCGGCGAGTGCAGATTGCGATCTCGGCTTCATGAAGATCCCCGCGGGGACGGTGGGTAGCGTCTACGGCTATCACCGCGGATGGGTCGGCGACCGAAACGTCGTTTCGGTCGGATTCAACTGGACCATGGGCGATCACGTCGTTCCACCCAAGCCGCTGGAGCATGGCCATGTCATCCAGGTGTTCGGCCTGCCCAACATGCGTACGGTGCTGCACTGCCTGCCGCCGAGGGACTGGACCGAACCCGGCTTCATGGGCCTCGGAATGATCTACACCGCCATGCCCGTCACCAATGCCGTTCCCGCGGTGGTCGCCGCGGAGCCCGGCATCGTCACGCTGGCCGATCTGGCGCCGGTCACGGGCCGGTTCAGGCGCTGATCTCCTCGTCGACGGCGACGACGACTCCCAGCGCTCCCGCGCCCACGTGCAGCGCCAATACCGGGCCCAGATCGGTGACGATCGCCGGCTTGGATGCCGGCAGGCGCTCGGCCAGCGCAGCGGCCAGCGCGGACGCGGCACCGGGATCGCCGACATGGTGCACAGCAAGTGCCGCCGAACGCTCGCCGACGACTGCGCACAATTCGTCGAGCATGGCGGCCGATGCCTTTGTGGCAGTCCGGACCCGTTGCGCCAAAATCAATTTGCCGCCGTCGATGCGCAACAGCGGTTTCAGCGACAACGCAGTTCCCAACCAGGCGGCCGCACCCCCGATCCTTCCGCTGCGACGGAGGTTGTCGAGACGGTGCACCACGATGCAGGCGTATACACCGTGTACCGCCCTGCGCGCATGAGCGGCAACGGCATCCACATCCGCCCCCGCCGCGGCGGCC
The DNA here is from genome assembly GCA_964511995.1 of uncultured Mycobacterium sp. Classification (GTDB taxonomy): domain Bacteria; phylum Actinomycetota; class Actinomycetes; order Mycobacteriales; family Mycobacteriaceae; genus Mycobacterium. The sequence goes on along the minus strand of CAZEHT010000045.1, from coordinate 19,902 downwards.
CTCGCTGCCGCGAGCGCCACGAAACCGGTGCCCATCGCCGCCGACCTCGAATCGACGACGCGTACCGCGGGACCGATCTGCTGTGCGGCCTGCTCGGCGGCACCGAACGTGCTCGACAACGCCGCCGAGATGTGCACCCCCACGACTCCGTCGCCCCCGCCCATCTCCAATGCCCGCTCGTAGGCCGCGGCCAACTCGGCCGGTGTGGCACCCGCGGTCGTCGCGTGCCGGTTGTGGATGTCGGGCGGCACGTCGTCGGCGCCGTCGCGCAGGTCCTTTCCGTCGACCAGGATGTGCAGGGGCACGACCACGATGCCGTGTGAGCGGACGAGGTCATCCGGCAGCCGGGCCGACGAGTCCGTCACAACCACGACGGACACGTTCAGGCGCCCGGGTTCTGTACGGGCACGCCGGCTTCGGAGAGTGCCTTGAGCATCGACTCGGCCACCGCTTCATGCGCGACAAAATTCCAGTGGATACCATCCGGGTTCGCCCGGCCCGCGTAGATCTCCTCTGCCACAGCCGCTTTCAGATCGACCAACCGAATGTCGCGGGCCTGCGCCCACTCCTGGATGGCGGCCGCCGTCGCGGCCCGCCCGTGATGAGCCCGGCCATACGTCTCGGCGCTGTGCACGCTGGGCAACGATGCCACTATCGGGATCCCCGGCCGGTTGAAATCAATTGCGGTCCGGGTCATTTCCAGATATTCGACTGTCAGATGAGGGGGCAGCGCGGACCGGGATATTTTGGACAACCTCGGCTGAAGCCAGCCATAGCCCTCCCGAACCAACCGGCGCAGCCTAGGGGGGCGGACGTAACGGATCAGTTCGCGCATTGCCGTCGGCAGTGGCGAGGGCAGCGAGTCCATACCGCCCGTGGCGAATATCACCGCACCGGCCCGGGGTAGCGCGGCCCACGAACGAGGATCCTGCGTCGCGGCCCACCACACGTCACGACAGGTCCAGCCGATCCTGCCGATCAGCTCCAGTTCCCAATCAAGCTCGGCTGCAACGATATTCGGCCATATTCTGGGGTCGTCGGAGGGCAGTCCCCCACCGGGGCCGTAATAGGACAGCGAATCGGCGAACACCAGCAGAGTCTTGCGCCGCGCACCGGCCGGGACGTCCGCTTCAGTGGACATCGCTTCAGAGGACATCGTTGGAAACCTGCGCCGAGGCGTTCCACACGTCCAGGCGCCACCTGATGTGGGCGAGTGGCGCCTGCTCCACCGAGTGGCCCGCCAGCTGGACCCAGCTGGCGTTACCCATGCCGCCGAGGACGGGCCAGTTGTCGACCGGGATCGCCAGCAGTCCGGCGGTCAGCGCGGCGATCAACCCTCCGTGCGCCACGAGCACCACCGGGCGGTCGGAACCGTCTGTACCCCAATTCATTTGGCTCTCGACGAGCTCGGCGACCAGAGGGAGGCTCCTGTCGGCCACGTCGACCCGGCTCTCACCCCCGTGCGGCGCCCAACGGGCGTCCTCTCGCCAGGCGATCCGGGCCCCGGGCGCCACCGCGTCGACCTGAGTGTGGGTCATGCCCTGCCAATCGCCCAGATGGGTTTCCCGCAGGCGCGTATCGGCGTGGATTTCCAGTCCGGTGCGCTCCCCCAGCACCACCGCGGTGTCGTAGGCACGGCGCAGGTCCGACGACACGATCAGCAGCGGCTGACGCTTGGCGAGCACTTCGGCTGCGGCGACCGCCTGGGCACGGCCCAGGTCGGTCAGATCGGTGTCCAGCTGACCCTGCATGCGACTGTCGGCGTTGAACTCTGTCTGACCGTGCCGCAGCATCACCAGCCTGCGGATCCTCACGCGCCGGTCCCGTCCCGGGCGTCCTGCAGGTCCACGGGCACCACAGGACAGTCTCGCCACAACCGGTCAAGGGCATAGAAATGGCGTTCGTCGCGGTGCTGGATGTGCACGACGATGTCAACGTAGTCCAAGAGCACCCAGCGGCCCTCCCGCGCGCCCTCGCGCCGGGCGGGTTTGTAGCCGGCGCGGCGCATCCTCTCCTCGACCTCATCGACGATGGCGGTCACCTGGCGATCATTGGAACCGGACGCGATGACGAAGCAGTCGGTGATCACCAGCTGGTCGGACACGTCGATGACCACGACGTCCTCGGCAAGTTTCGCTGCGGCGGCTACGGCGGCCACCTCGGCCATCCGTACTGCCTCGGCGGATGCGGTCACCTCGCATGCCTCCCCACCACACCGGCAATTTCATGTCGGTACAGCCCGCGCTTCGAGACGTACTGGACCACACCGTCGGGCACCAGATACCAGATGGGCCGCGATTGGGAAGCCCGTTCGCGGCAGTCGGTGGACGAGATTGCCAGCGCGGGAATTTCGATCAGGGTGAGGGCATCGGGAGGCAGCGTCGTCAACACCTCGGCGATGTGCTTGCCGTTCAATTCGAACCCCGGTCTGCTGACGCCGACGAATCGGGCCATCGAAAACAGCTCCTCCCAGTTCTGCCAGCTCAGGATGGAACCCAGTGCGTCAGCCCCGGTGATGAAGTAGAGCTCACTGTCGGGGTGCAGCGATCGCAGGTCGAACAGCGTGTCCTTGGTGTACGTGGCCCCCCCGCGGTCGATGTCGACACGGCTGACCGAGAATCGCGGGTTCGACGCCGTGGCGATGACCGTCATCAAATAGCGGTCCTCGGCAGGGGTGACCTGACGGTCCACTTTCTGCCATGGCTGTCCGGTGGGCACGAAAACCACCTCGTCGAGCCCGAAGCGGTCGGCGACCTCGCTGGCCGCGACCAGGTGGCCGTTGTGGATGGGATCGAACGTCCCACCCATCACGCCGATCCTGCGGCTGGGACTTTGCACGATAGGCCAGCTTAGTGGAGCTTTCGCATGCTCAGACCGGCAGGAGCCGGTCGATCACCGACGCCAGCTGCCTCGCGGAACGGCACTCGTGCATGGGGACAACTTCGGCGTAGCGCGGCACCGCCGAGTCTCCGCTGCCCCACAGATGCCTGGGCTCGGGGTTGAGCCAATGTGCGTGGCGGCTGGCAGTCACCATGTGGCCGAGCAGATCCGTCTGCGGGTTGCGGTAGTTGTTCCGCCCGTCGCCCAGCACCAGCAGCGAACTCCGCGGAGACAGCACACCGGCGTACTTGTCCAGGAAGGATGCGAAGGCGTGACCGTAGTCGCTGTGCCCGTCGCGCGTATAGACACCGGCCTCCCGGGTGATGCGCTGCACGGCGACCGCCAGGTCGGCGTCGGGTCCGAACAAATGGGTGACCTCGTCGGTGGTGTCGACGAACGCGAACACGCGCACCCGGGAGAACTGCTGGCGCAACGCATGCACCAACAGCAGGGTGAAGTGACTGAATCCGGCAACGGATCCTGAGACATCGCACAGTACGACCAATTCCGGCCGGGCAGGGCGCGGCTTGCGCAGCACGAGATCGATGGGCACGCCACCGGTGGACATCGACTTTCGCAGCGTCTTGCGCACGTCGATCTGCCCGGCGCGACTGCGGCGACGGCGCGCCGCCAGCCGGCTGGCCAGCATCCGCGCAAGCGGCGCGACAACGAGGCGCATCTGGCGAAGCTGTTCACCCGATGCCCGCAGGAATTCGACATTCTCCGACAGTTGGGGGATTCCGTACATCTGTACGTGGTCTCGTCCCAGCTGTTCTGCCGTCCGGCGTTTGGTCTCGGCTTCGATCATCTTACGAATCTGCGTGATACGTTGCGCAGCAATCGCTTTGGTGATCCGCTCCTGCGCGGGAGTGGGCTCGTCCCCGTAGGACGCCAGCAGGCCGGCGAGCAATCTGCCCTCCAGCTCGTCGAGTGCCATCGCCTTGAGCGCCTGATAGGACGAATAGGAGGCACCGCGGCTGGACGTATACCGTCCGTACGCTTCGACGATCCGGGCGATCATCGCCGACAACCGGTCGTCCATGGCGGCCAAGTCCTCGTGACGGGTGAGCAGATCCAGCAGCATGGCTCGCATCGCCTCGACATCGACTGCCGGCAGGTCCCGATCGCCGGATTCTCCGCCCCCCTCGTCGTCGTCCGGGGTTGTCCTGGCGCCCAGCGCGACGGGCCACCACAGGTCGAACATCGCGTCGTAGGTCTGGCGATGGTCGGCGCGCCGCAGCAGCGCACAGGCCAACCCTTCCCGGAGCACCGTCCGGTCCACCAGATCGAGGGTGGCCAGCACCCGGCCGGCGTCGACGGTCTCGGACGGTCCGACGGCGATGCCCTGACCGCGCAACGCTTCGACGAAATCAACGAGATGCCCCGGAAGGCCGTGGGGTGCCAGCGGCTGAGCCGGCCGGATTCTCCGGGCCACCATCAGTTGAGCCTCAACTCCCCCGCCGCCTTCTGTTGATCGGACTGGTGTTTAAGGACTACGCCCAGTGTCGCGGCGATGGTCGCGTCGTCGATCGTGTCGAGCCCCAACGCCAGGATGGTGCGGCCCCAGTCGATGGTCTCGGCGACCGACGGCACCTTCTTGAGCTGCATCCCGCGCAGTACGCCCACGATGCGCACCAGCGCCTCGGCGAGCGCTTCGGGCAGTTCGGGCACGCGCGACAACAGGATTCGGCGTTCCAATTCCGCGTCGGGGAAGTCGATGTGCAGGAAGAGGCAGCGCCGTTTGAGCGCCTCAGACAACTCCCGGGTGGCGTTGGAAGTCAGTACGACGAACGGCGCCCGGGTGGCCGTGATCGTGCCCAGTTCGGGGACGGTGACCGCGAAATCGGACAGCACCTCCAGCAGCAGGCCCTCGATTTCGATATCGGCCTTGTCCGTCTCGTCGATGAGCAGCACCGTCGGTTCGGTACGCCGGATGGCGGTCAGCAGCGGCCGCGACAGCAGGAACTCCTCGCTGAACACGTCGTCTTTGGTGCGGTCCCAGTCGTTGCCGTTCGCCGATCCGGCCTGGATGCGCAGGATCTGCTTGGCGTGATTCCATTCGTAGAGTGCGCGCGCCTCGTCCACGCCTTCGTAGCACTGCAGGCGGACCAGGCCCGAATCCGTGCATTGCGCGACGGCACGCGCCAACTCCGTCTTGCCGACCCCGGCCGGGCCTTCCACCAGCAGGGGCTTGCCAAGCCGGTCGGCGAGGAAAACCGCTGTGGCGGTTGCGGTATCGGGCAAGTAGCCGGTTTGCGCCAGCCTGCGGGCGACGTCGTTGATGTCGGCGAAGAGCGGCGCTGGACGTACGGGATTGGCAGGAACTGCAGGTTCATCCACGGCGGTGCTCCTTATCAAGCGGGTCTGATGTGACCGTCGCCCAAGACAATCCACTTGGTCGAGGTCAGTTCGGGCAAGCCCATCGGTCCCCGGGCGTGCAGCTTCTGCGTGGAGATGCCGATCTCGGCTCCGAATCCGAACTGCTCACCGTCGGTGAACGATGTCGCCGCGTTCACCATCACTGCCGCCGCGTCGACGCGCTCGGTAAAGCGTTCGGCGGCGGCCAGGCTCGTGGTGACGATGGCTTCGGTGTGCCCGGTGCCGTACTCGTTGATGTGCGCGACGGCTTCGTCGACGCCGTCGACGACGGCAACGGCCATATCCATGGACAGGAACTCGGCACGCAACTCGTCCTCGGACGGATCGGCGTGCACGGTGACGCCGGCGTCGCGCAGTGCGCCGAGTAGTCGGGGCAGCGCGGCTCCTGCGATGGTGGCGTCGACCAGTAGGGTCTCGGCCGCGTTGCACACACTGGGACGTCTGGTCTTGGAGTTCAACAGGATTCGTTCGGCCACGTCGAGATCGGCCTCGGCATGCACGTACACGTGGCAGTTGCCCACGCCGGTCTCGATGGTGGGTACCAACGCGTCACGGACCACCGCGTCGATCAGCCCGGCGCCGCCGCGCGGGATGACGACATCGACGAGTCCGCGCGCCTGGATGAGGTGTGTGACGCTGGCGCGGTCCGCGCTGGGCAGCAGTTGCACCGAGTCGACCGGCAGACCTTCGGCGGTCAGCGCACCGCGCAGCACCGACACCAGGGCCTCGTTGGAACACGCCGCCGAGGAACTGCCCCGCAACAGCACGGCGTTGCCGGATTTGAGAGTGAGCCCGAAGGCGTCGACCGTGACGTTGGGCCGGCCTTCGTAGACGATTCCGACCACCCCCAGCGGTACCCGTTGCTGGCGCAGCCGCAGCCCATTGGGCATGGTCCGGCCCCGCAGGACTTCGCCGATCGGATCTGGCAGACCGGCGACCTGGCGCAACCCCGCGGCGATTCCTTCGACGCGCTGCGGATTGAGCGCCAATCGATCCAGCATCGCCTCGGAAATCCCGGTGGCGCGGGCGTTTTCGAGATCTTCGGCATTGGCGGCCAAGATTGCGCCGACGTTGCCCAACACGGCATCCGCGGCCGCGTGCAGGGCGCGGTCCTTGGCCACGGTGTGCAATGTGGCCAGTTCACGTGCGGCGACCCGGGCTCGCTTGGCGGCACCGTGGACGTGTGCGCGCAAGTCGTGCATTGTCGCTGCGGACAGACTCATCAGCCGAGCGTATCGGGTGTTCGGCGGGTTAGCCTGAGCGGGTGGCGCGGGTGTGCGTGGTGGGCAGCGTGAACCTGGATCTGGTGTTCGAAGTCCCGGCACTTCCGGAACCGGGAGAGACCGTGCTCGCATCGGCGATGCGCACCGGCCCCGGCGGAAAGGGCGGCAACCAGGCGGTAGCCGCGGCCCGGGCCGGCGCCCGGGTGAAGCTGGTGGCCGCGCTGGGCGCAGACGCCGCCGCCGAGATGCTGCGGAGCCACCTCGCCCGCAACGGCGTCGGTCTCGACGGTCTGACGGCACTGCCCGTTGCCAGCGGCACGGCGGCGATCTTCGTCGGTGCCAGCGGCAGCGTTGCCGCCGAAAACGTGATCGTCGTCGCGCAGGGTGCCAATGCGCATCTCACAGTGGATTCACCGCGCTCACGCGATCTCGTCACCGACTGCGATGTACTGCTGCTGCAATTGGAGGTTCCCGTCGACACCGCGCTGACCGCGGCCCAGCTTGCCCGCTGCGCCGGCGCGACCGTGATCCTCAACGCGTCACCGGCCTCCGACGCCGATATCGCCGAATTGGCCGCGACCGTCGATGTCGTGGTGGTCAACGAGTCCGAAGCCGCACGGTGGCATTGGCCGGTGCCGCACCTGGTGATCACTCGTGGCTCTCGCGGCGCTACATACCGCGGAGACGACGGGCAGTTCAATGTGGCGTCCCCTGCGGTACAGGCGATCGACACGACCGGTGCCGGAGACGTCTTCGCCGGCGTGCTGGCCGCGGGATGGATCGACGGCCACCGACGCGCATTGCGTCGCGCCTGCGCCGCCGGTGCGCTGGCCACTTTGACGATGGGGGCCGGTGACTGCGCACCGGCCGACGCCGCGATCGAGGACGCGCTCGCCACAGCCGAAGCTGATTCAAGCTGAGTCGTAACCATCGCAACCCTGCGATCAGACCCCGAGCAGCCTGCGCGATGTGCTCGTCGGCTGTGTCGTGGTGAAGGAACGCTCGAACTCGACGTTGGCGGGATTCGCGGTCGGCAGGGTGAGGTCCACGCGTGACACATCGATCACGCCGTAGGCGGTGAAGTCTTCATACGCGGTGGCCGAGCCCACGATCTGTAGGGCCAGGCTGTCGTTGGCGCCCATGGTGTAGGCGATGTCCTCCATCGGCACGGTGACGGTTTGCGGCTTCCCGTCGAGAACGACCGGGATCGGCGTCACGATATTGCCGGCGACGCGGCCGGTGGCTTTGTCGACCAGCTGAGCGTAGACGTGCTTGGCGGTCCCGATACCCGAGTAATGCAATGTCACCTCGGGGGCGCCCACGACGTAGGCGACGGGGTCGTCGGATTCCGGATCGGCAGGAGGCGGAGCCGTGACAGTGACGTTGATCGCCTCCTTCGCCTTGGCGCCGAGCCCGAGCGAAACGGGGAACAACGCCTGCGTCTGCGGTCCCGAACCGCCGATGACAGGCACGATCGCCAGAGTGCCTCCGCTCGCGCCGGTCACCGTAATGGGCGAGCTGCCGGTGTAGAGGGGACTGTCGACGGTGGGCAGGTATTCCGACGAGTAGAGGTTTCCTTTCTGGTCGACCCACTGGAAGTTCGGGAAATCCGGCGGCGTCTGTTCCTCGTCTATCACGTGCCGGTCCAGCCAATCCAGGGTGATGTCAACGAGGAATGTGGTCTGTTCGGCGGCGTCGACCGGATCCAGGCACTGCCCATGGCCACCGCAGAACCAGACGATCTTCACTGCCGTACCGGGGCTGACGGCCGCAGCGTTTCGCGTGGCTTCCGCCAGCGGGAACAACACGTCGACGGTGCCCTGCAGCAGCAGCGTCGGGGCCGATATGTTGCCCACCACCTGGTCGGGGCTGGCGCCGCTGAGGAATTCCTGCTGACTCTTGGTAAGGAAGCCCAGCAGGACACCGGTGGCGATACCGGAGTAGATCTGCGGGTCGATCCGCGCGCCGGCCACCACCAGTGACAGCAGAAGCAGCGAGGAGAATGAGGTCTTGAATGCGCCGGTCGGATACAGCGCGTTGTTCAGCGAGTACCAGGCGATTCCCGGTGAGATCGCGTCGATTCTCGGGTCCGTGCCGGCCGTGGTCAGCTGGATGCCACCACCGTAGGAGCCGCCCACCATGCCGATCAGCGGATCGATTGTCGTGCCGTCCGCCGGCCCGGCGTCGAAACGGGTCTGCGGCTGCAGCGACACCCAGTCGATGATCGCCGAGACGTCCCTGGCCTCGTATTCGGGCGAATCCAGGTGCAGCACGCCGCCGGAGGCGAATTCGCCCCGCGGGTCCCAGGTGACCACGTTGTACCCCGCGGCGCGCAGCGGCTGCAGGCCGGGAACCAGGCCGGAAACCGTCGTCACCTGCTCCGGGTCGGTGTAGCCCGCGGTCGCCAGGCTCGGCCCGTTGAGGATCGTCGGCGCCTGCGCCTGGTTTCCGAGGCTCACTGGCACGGCCGGGAAGTAGTTGACGCTGATTCGGGTGCCGTCGAAGGAGGTCACGGTCGTGGTGAAGGCGATGGGGCCGGGAGCGGCCGCGGCCAGGGCAGCGGGCAGCACCGTCACGGTCTGGACCGTGGAATGGCCGATGATGGGCGCCAACGCCTCATTCAGAACGGGAATCTGGTGCAACTGCACCACAATCGGCCTGACCACGTCTCCGACGACGGCAATCCCCTCGAGCGCTCCGACGACCGGCGTCGTCTCGGCGACCAGAACCCGGAACTGCTCGGTGTCGTCGAACTGCCGGGTCCCCCCAGCGGCGGGCTGCGTGGCATAGGGAAGGAAGGTGAAGTCGCCGGTCGTCCCGTCCACCAACACCTTTCCGCCCGCGGCCGATGTGCCGACCACGGTGAAGGTCAGGGGCAATCCACGCGATGAGTACACCGATCCGTCGGGCGCGATGTCGGTGTTGTACCCCGTGATGACGCCCTGGTTCACGCCGACTTGCGGTGCGTAGGAGATCTTGTCGACGGCCAACTCACGGCGCGCGGCGGCCAGCATCGTCCACGCCACGGGCGAGCCGGGCGCGGGAGCGGCGGGCGAATGCCCGACGGATGAGTTGACCACGTCGGCGACGATGGCGATCAGCGGCTTCAAAGTGTTGGCCGGCTTGCGCACCGGATCTGTCGGTGTCTGCGGCGCTTGGGTCAGCGCGGCGGCATCGACGCTCGAAGCTGATTTCGGCAGTACGCGCCCATCGGATATCAGAGATGCCGGGGACCCCGGGGAAAACGCGGACGCCTGCGACACGTCCGGTTTCTCAGGTGTCGTCTCGCCGGCCTGCTCGTCGCTTGCTCGGGCCGGCGGCGAGACGACGCGCAGACGTGGCGGCCGGGCGTTCTCGGCAGGCGATTGCGTGTCGACCCCCGCGTGTACGCGACGGGTAGGCGTCATGGCGCCGGACTGCCGGGCCGGCCCGACCAGTGATCGCGCGCCTCGCCGATCCGATAGGGCTGTGCGCGAAGATTTTTCACGCGTCACGTCAACTATTCCCGCGACGCCTACCGGCAGCTTGGAGACGGAACCGAGGTTCGCCCGCGGTGCCTTGAGCCGGGCTTTGACACCGGCCGACCGGTCGCGGGTGCCGGAGTCCGCGCTCGAGGCTGGACCGGGGTCGGGCGCCGAGGACGTGGAATCTGCCGTCGATGCCGTATCCGCCCACGCCGGGGCGGCGGACGCGATTCCGTACCCCAGGTATACTGTTGTACCCACGCCGAGCGCCACGGCAAGGCCGCGGACCCGTCCCACGTATCTGGCACTGCGCATGTTCAACCCCTCGACAGGCGGAAGTATCGGACGCTGCGCTGAGGGTACGCCCGCGGGTTCATGATCGCCTCGCCCAACCCTCCGATGTTTTTGCGCGACATTGCGACCCGGGACCACCGGCAATTCGCTCGGTCCCGGCCACTGCGGCCGACACGATTTGCGATCGAGTAGTCGCCTACTCGTGCGGAGGTCGGGTGGATACCCATAGCGTCGCCGGCAGGCGTGAATTGGCCGGCGAGTTGCTCAGCGAACTCATCAACGACCATGCGGCGCTGAACGACTCGCTGTCGAAATCGGCGGGAACATAATAGATCAGGAGCGATGGGCACGGCCGTTTACGGAACCCAGCGGACGCGCAAATCCGGTGAGGGGCCGCCGAAAGCGGTGACGGGCGCGACGTTCCTCGACACGAAAGGCGGTCGAACCGATGCCCAACTCGTATACCGGCATTTGGCGCTCCGGAACGGGCCCGCATTACCTGTGGGCGAACGTCACCTGGGACAGCTTCAATGCCAAGTGGCAGGAACTCAGCGGCCAGAACCTGCGTCTGGTCGATATGGAGGTACACCTTGCGGGAGGCCAGATTCGCTACACCGGCGTATGGCGTCCCGGCACCGGTGGCCACTACCTGTGGGTCAACGCCGACTGGAACAACTTCGTCGCCAAATGGCAGGAGCTCTCCGGGAAGGGCCTACGCCTGACCGTGTTCAAGACGCTGCTGGTGGGCAACCAACTGCGGTACTTCGGCGTATGGGGCCCTGGCAACGACGGTCACTACTTATGGGCCAACGTCGGATGGGACAACTTCCGCGCGAAGTGGCAGGAACTGAGCGCACAGAACCTGCGCCTCGTCGATCTGAGCACCGCCGTGGTGGGCGGCGAAGTCAGGTATTCCGGGATCTGGCGTGCCGGCACCGGTGGCCACTACCTCTGGGTCAACGCCGACTGGAACAACTTCGTGGCCAAGTGGCAGGAACTGGCACCGCAGGGCCTGCGGCTGACCGTCGTCGAGAGTCACATCGTCAACGGACAGCGGCGTTATGCGGGCGTGTGGCGTCCCGGCAGCGACGGCTACTACCTCTGGGGCAACACGCGCTTTGAGAACTTCGTCGCCAAGTGGCGCGAACTCTCGGACAAGAATCTGCGCCTGGTGCACGTCGACGTCGTCGACGCGCCATCGGTCCCCACCAAGCCGTGGGTCCGGCTGCATTTCAAGACGCTGACCGCACCGACGATTCCCGCGACGACGATGCTCGAACGCATGCGGCAGGTGTACAACGCATCGGGGATCGAAGTGGAACTCGGCTCGACCGAGACACTGAATCTCCCCCAGCTCAACGATCTGGATGTCGGGGGCTGCACGATGGGCAGCACCACCGCCGAGCAGAATCAGCTCTACGGCAACCGAAACAACGTGGGCGCCAATGATGTCGCGGTGTACTTCGTGCGTTCCACCGTTCCGCCCTACAACGGGTGTGCAGCCCACCCGGCCAACCAGCCGTCATGCTGTGTCGTCCAAGGAGCGACAGAGTGGACTATGGCCCACGAGGTCGGCCATGTGCTGGGGCTCGCGCATGTGAACAACAACGACCGGCTGATGACCGGAAACGGCACCGGAAACATCACCAACCCGCCACCGGACCTGGTGAGTTCCGAAGTGACGACAATGAACAACAGCAACCTGACACAGGATTGGTGAGGGACAGATCATGTCGACGACAGACACACAGGTTCGGGCGTACCTCGAACCCGACGAGCCGAACTATCCGGCCGCGGTCGCCGCGCTGGGTGCACAAGCGCTTCCGGCGCTCGAAAGCCTTGCGCAGGGTCCTGACCCGCTGCTGGCTTCGAAGGCGGTCTACCTCGCGTCGCTCATTCCCGACCCCCGGGCAGTGCGGGTGCTCGAGCAGGCCGCCCACAGCGACCATGTGACGGTGCGCATCGCCGCCGCCGCAGGGCTGCCGCAGCAACCGGATGTCAGCGACGACATAGCCGCCGACCTGCTCACCGATGCCGACTTGGGAGTGCGCAAGGTGGCCGGCCAGGCCGGCATCCTGACCGCAGCGGTGCGCAGCCTCATCGCCGAACGCGCTTCCAGCGCCGAGGATTCTCCGCGCCGCGCGGCCGCCCGCTCCGTCGTCGAGGACAACGAGTCGGCGCTCGGTGAAGGCGGCGGTGTGCTCGGCACCGAAGATACGGCGGATGCGGTCGAGTCAACGCAGACCGGCGGCGACGACGCCAGCGGCGGTGGAGGCGACCTCGGGATCGGCGTGACGTATTCGGTCCGCTCCGGAGACGGACCCGAAGGCGGCGGAGCCATCGAAGGGGAATCCGGAGGCGACATCCCAAGCGTGTCGCAGCACGGCGGAGGCGTGCTCTAGCGACGAAACCGCTGCCCGAATTCAGGACCGGGGATGTTGCGCTCGATCTCGTCGAGCCAGATCCGTGCCGACATGTCCGACGGGGCGCGCCAGTCACCCCGTGGCGAAAGCGCCCCGCCGGACGACACTTTCGGGCCGTTGGGCAACGCCGAACGCTTGAATTGGGAGAACGAGTAGAACCGCTGGACGAACACCTGCAGCCAGTGCCGAATGTCGTCGAGTGAGTAGGAAGGTCGCTTGTCCGGCGGGTAGCCCGGGGGCCAGTCACCCAGTTCGGCGTCATGCCAGGCATGCCAGGCCAAAAAGGCGATTTTCGACGGCGGGAATCCGTTGCGCAGCACCTGATGCAGCGAGAAGTCCTGCAGCGCAAAGGGGCCGACCTTGGCTTCGCTGCGCTGAACTTTCTCGTCCTCGCCGACCGGCACCAACTCCGGGGTGATCTCCGTTTCGAGTACCGACTGCAGCACCTCGGCGACGGCGTCCTCGAACTGGCCCGAGGAGATCACCCACCGGATCAGGTGCTGGATAAGCGTTTTCGGCACACCGCCGTTGACGTTGTAATGCGACATCTGGTCGCCCACCCCGTAGGTCGACCATCCCAGTGCGAGTTCGGACAGGTCTCCGGTGCCCAGCACGATGCCTCCGCGCTGGTTGGCCAAACGAAAGAGATAGTCGGTGCGAAGGCCGGCTTGTACGTTCTCGAATGTCACGTCATACGACTTCTCACCGCGGGCGAAAGGATGACCCATCTCGCTGAGCATCAATGCGGCGGTGGCGCGGATGTCGAGCTCCTCGAAGGCGACACCGAGCGCCTTGCTCAGTGCGATCGCGTTGCCCTTGGTGCGCTCCCCAGTGGCGAAGCCGGGCATCGTGAACGCCATGATGTCGTCGCGGGGACGGCCCAGGCGGTCCATCACCTTGGCAGCGACGACCAGTGCGTGGGTGGAGTCCAGCCCGCCGGAGACGCCGATGACGACCTTCGGGTGGTTCAGGGCGCGCAGGCGCTGCTCCAGGCCGGCAACCTGGATGTTGTACGCCTCGTAGCAATCCTGTTGCAGCCTGGCCGGATCCGACGGCACGAATGGGAAGCGTTCGACACGGCGGCGCAACCCGATGTCGCCTGTGGGCGGGTCGAGCGTGAACGCGACATTGCGCAGGGCCCGGCCGTCGGCGTCGACGGTCCGGCGGTTGTCGTCGAATGTCCCCATCCGGGATCGCTGCGCGCGCAACAGGCCCACGTCGATATCGGCCACACTGCGGGCCGCACCCCGGGGGAAGCGTTCGGATTGGGCGAGCAGCAATCCGTTCTCGTAGATCATCGTCTGACCGTCCCAGGCGAGGTCGGTGCTCGACTCCCCCTCGCCCGCAGCGGCGTACACGTAGGCGGCGAGGCATCGCATGGAGGCCGAACGGGCCAGCAGCTTGCGATCGTCGGCCCGGCCTACGGTGATCGGGCTGCCCGACAGGTTCGCCAACACGGTCGCGCCGGCAAGTGCCGCACGCGCGCTCGGCGGCATGGGCACCCACATGTCTTCGCAGATCTCGACGTGCAAGACGAATTCCCGACAATCGGCAGCACTGAACAGCAGGTCCGGGCCGAACGGTACATCGTTGCCGCACAATGTGATAGAGCCACCCACATCGTCGCCCGGAGCCAGCTGCCGACGCTCGTAGAACTCGCGGTAGGTGGGCAGGTACGACTTCGGGACGACCCCCAGCACGCGCCCGCGGTGGGCCACGACGGCCGTGTTGTACACGCGGTGGCGGTGACGCAACGGCGCACCCACCACCAGGACCGGCAGCAGATCAGCTGAACCGATCACAATCTGGGCGATCGCCGATTCGACGGCGTCGAGCAGGGTGTCCTGCAGCAGGATGTCCTCGATGGAATAGCCCGACAACGTCAGCTCCGGGAACACCGCGAGCCCGGCACCCTCCTGGTGACATTCGCGCGCCGTCGCCAGCACCGCCTCCGCATTGGCGGCGGGGTTGCCGATGGCGGTGTGCAGTGTGCACGCGGCGACCCGCACGAACCCGTGCCGGTAGGCGGAATAGAAGCTCACAATCGCCATTGTCGCAAAGCCGGCGACGGCACCGGCTGCGATGCATGAATCCGAGCCCATCGGGACGGCACCGCGGGCGACTCTACCTCGGACGGCACCTCACGACCTCGGACGGCACCTCACGCACACTCGGAGCAATTGGGGTCGATCGCGTTCACCTGGGCCGAGTGCGGGCCGCTCAGGCCACCTCATCCGTCCACACCGTGAAATTCGTCAACGTGCTGGGACCGAACGAGTTGCTCAGCGCGACGTCGGCGGCGTCGCGACCGCGTGCAATCAGCACCCGGCCGATACGCGGCATGTTGTTGCGGGCGTCGAACGTGTACCACTGCCCGCCGAGGAACACCTCGAACCAGGCGGCGAAATCCATCGGCCCGTACGGCGGCGGCATCCCGATGTCGCCGAGGTAGCCGGTGCAGTACCGCGCCGGGATGTTCATGCAGCGGCAGAACGCCACAGCGAGGTGCGTGTAGTCCCGGCAGACGCCGACCCGCTCCTCGAACGCCTCCAGCGCCGTCCGGGTCACCCGGGCGTCCATGTAGTCGAACGCGATGTGGTTGTGGACGTAGTCGCAGATCGCCTGGACGCGCGCCCACCCCCGCGGGACGTGCTCGAAGAGGTTCCACGCCGTCTCCGACAGCCGGTCGGTTTCGCAGTACCGGCTGCCGAGCAGGAAGACCAGTGTGTCCTCGGGCAGCTCGGGCACCGGAATCTGTTGGGCGTCGGGGACAACGACATCGGGCAGTCCGGAGTCGCTGACCAGCACATCGGCGGTGATGCGAGTGCGACCGGCGGGTGCGACAAGGCGGGTGCACCAGTTGCCGAACGGGTCGCGGTAGGCGGCCAACGGGACCGACGGCTCCACCACCACGTCGTCGCGGCCCAGCAGGTCGGACACCCGCGTGAAGTGCACGTTGAGATTGAGGATCATCGGGGTGGGCTTGGGGCATTCGAAGACCATTTCGAAGCCGACGCGTATCTTCACAGTTTGTCTCCGATGCTTTCGAGGGGTGGCTGCGCCAGGATGGCCGTGTCCAAGGAATCGATCAGTACCCGCCGCACGGCCGCCCACTGGCGCCTCGCAGCGAAGACGATGCGCTGGTTGACCTCCAGTTCGATCCCGACATAGTCGGACTGCGCGAAGCACCGGCGCAGGTGCGAGGTCATACCGTCCCCCTTGCCGGCGTAGGGGTAGTTGCGGCGCACACGGAGGTCACGATCCCGCACCGCCAGGGCGTCCTTCCAGCGGGCACACAGCTGCGCCTCCCCGCTGCGGCCGGGGTCGTACAGGAGGCCGACGTCGGCTGTGCGCACGATGCCGTGGAGTTCGGGGGTGAAGCTGTGCGACGAGATGTGGACCACGCGGTGGCCCTGCGAAACAGCCTGCACGACAAGGCGTTCGACCTGATCACGATATGGGGTGTAGTGCTGCCCGACGATCTGCGCCCGGGTCTGCGCCGGCGCGCCGCGAGTCGCCTCCGAAAAGAGCTGCCGGTGCCCGATCGAACGATTGAGATCGACAAGCAGCCGGGTCACCGTCGACGTCACCAGTGGTGCCTGCCGGGCGGTGGCCAGTTCGTTGGCCATCACCAGCGCACCCGGGTCCCAGCCGCGGTGGGAGTCCAGCAACGACCCGTACCCGCGAAAGAGCTGCCAGTAGGGCTCAGGCACCCGGTTGCCGCCGTGCTCGCAGCTGATGACGAACATGTCCACGGCTCACCAGCGCAACTGCGGCAACTGGCTGAACACCCGGCGCGTGCCCTCGGCCCACGCCATGGCGACGGCGGTGAAATACGGGTCGTCCTCGTCGAATCGCCGCCGCAACCGGACCTCCAGACTGTCCCGCTCGTAACAGATCAGGTCTATCGGCATCCCGACCGACAGATTGCTGCGCATCGTCGAATCGAAGGACACCAGCACACATTTGGTGGCGTCGACAAGCGACGTGCCGGGTGCGAGCACGCGGTCCAGGATCGGCTTGCCGTATTTGGTCTCACCGGTCTGAAAGAACAGCGTGTCCGTCCCGGCTTCGATGAAATTTCCCTCGGCGTAGATCCGGAACAACCGCATCGGCTCACCGGCGAGCTGCCCGCCGACGATGAACGAGGCGTTGAAACCGACCTTGTTGCCTTGCAGATACTCGCCGTCGCGCTGCTCGGTCTCGCGCATCGCGTCCGAGACCAGCCTCGCGACGTCGAACATGGTCTTGGCGCCCATGAGATTGGTCTCCGCGTCGCCGGGGGCGCAGCGCTGCGTCAGCACGCTGATGATCGCCTGTGTCCCGGCGAGGTTTCCCGAGCTCAACAGGGCGATAACCCTGTTACCGCGACGTTCGAACACCGTCATCTTGCAGAACTTCGCGACATTGTCGACACCGGCGTTCGTCCGTGAGTCGGAGGCGAAGATGATTCCCTCGTCGAGCAACACACCGATGCAATACGTCAACGGATGCGCCGATTGTTCATCAGAATTCCCCGTTCCTAAGGCCGCGTGGATTCTGACTGAGGCAGACGTGCAGGCGAGCGATTCCCGATTCGGTGTTGTCCGGACCGGGAAAGACCCAGCTTACGCCGCTGCGCGGCAGCGGGCACCCGCAGCGATGCCCGCTGCCCACATATCGACGCACGGGGCGCACGATCCGCTCAACGACTCGGCCCGTGCCCTTCGCTTGGGGGCACGTCTGACGGAGCTTCAGCTTACGGAGCCAGCTGCGCCGACGCTGGCGTTGTATTGCTCGCCCGCCAGGTTGCTCAAGCGGATCGGGCGGTAGTCCCATTGGGCGCAGGAATCGGCCAGGGGCGCCGACGGTTGGTCAAATCCAATGTCGGTGGCGTGACGTAAGCTGATTTTGCTTCACGAGACACCGTCGGCAAGCTCCGACTGGACGGTGCGCCAACCCCACGCTCGTGGGTGGCTCGGATGACGAAGCGACCCGTACCAACCGGTGTGGGTAAGAGCGCCCCGTCTCGACGGGGCCCAGCTGTCTGGGAGTGGAAATGAAACCAGCTAAAGCGAGCCTGACTACCGCCCAGCGCGATCGTGCCGTCGGTGTGTTGTTGGGAACGGCGGCCGGCGATGCGCTTGGCGCCGGCTACGAATTCAGAGCGCCGATGCCTGCCGGTGCATCCGTCGGCATGATCGGTGGCGGCCTGGGACCGTTCGCGCCGGGCGAATGGACCGACGACACGTCGATGGCCATCGCGATCGCCGAGATTGCCGCCACCGGCGCGGATCTGCGGCTCACACCGTCACAGGACTACATCGTCGAACGATGGGCCTGGTGGGCCGGCACCACCAAAGACATTGGCGTACAGACGAGTTCGGTCCTGTCGGCTGCAGCTGCCCGTGGCGTCAGTGCGCAGGCCGCGCGTGCGGCGTCCGCCGCACTGCATGATCGGACGGGGCGTTCGGCCGGTAACGGCTCCTTGATGCGAACGGCCCCGGTCGCATTGGCGCACCTGGGTGACGCGACAGCCCTGGTGGAGGCGGCTCGCGGGGTCAGCGAGCTGACGCATTTCGACCCAGAAGCCGGCGACGGCTGCGTGCTGTGGTGCGCCGCGATCCGCCACGCGGTGTTGGACGGAGAACTCGATGTGCGGATTGGCCTGGGCCACGTCGATTCCGAGCGGCGGGAGCTGTGGAACTCACGCATCGTCGAAGCTGAGAAGTCGCGGCCGGCGGACTTCGCCTCAAACAACGGCTGGGTGGTCGCCGCGCTGCAGGCCGCGTGGTCGGCCATCATCACGACACCGGTGCCTGCCGAGGATCCTGCGGCCGGGGTGTTCCGTGTCGATCATCTGAGACTGGCGCTGGAGGCGGCGGTGCGCGGTGGCGGGGACACCGACACCGTCGCAGCCATCGCCGGCGGCCTGCTCGGCGCAGCCTACGGTGCGTCGGCAGTCCCGTGGCACTGGCGGCTGGCGCTCAAGGGCTGGCCGGGGCTGAACACCCGCGGACTGGTGCAGCTGGCCGACAAGATCGTCGACAAGGGCAAGCCCGACCTATGGGATCAGTCCTACGAGTCGTGGCGAGGATACCCGCGGCCCGTTCGGCACCCCTATGACGACGAGCTGTGGATCGGCGCGGCGCCGTCGCTGCACAAACTTCCCGCCGGTGTCGACGCCGTGGTGTCATTGTGCCGCGTCGCCGACGGGCACCTCCCCACTACAGGGACGCATCTCGACGTGCGGCTGATCGACCAGGTCGCAGCCAACGCCAATCTCGACTTCGTACTGCTCGACACCGTGCGGGCGGTCGAACAGCTGCGCGCCGAAGGCCGGAAAGTGTTCGTGCACTGCGTCGCCGCGCAGAGTCGCACAGCCGCCATCGCGGCGCTCTACGGTGCCCGACGCAAAGGTGTCGAGCTCGCCGACATGTGCGCGCGGCTGCCCGGCGCCGACCCGAACCCCGACTTCCGGGCAGCACTGCAACGCCTACACCCTGCCGAAGGGAACCGTCGATGAGCACACACCCAAACCAGGGGCCACACAAACCGTCGACACGGTGGTCGGCCGGCTCGTCGAGCACCTGGGGGTCCTACTGGGACGCGCTTTTCCCTCCCCAACCGGTCACCGGCTGGATCGACTGGAAGCGCGGCTCGAGCGGAGTGAACATTGCCCGCCGCTTCTGGGACCAACGCGAATACCTCCGCGCGGTCTACGAATCCGTTTTCG
Organism: uncultured Mycobacterium sp.; assembly: GCA_964511995.1. Classification (GTDB taxonomy): domain Bacteria; phylum Actinomycetota; class Actinomycetes; order Mycobacteriales; family Mycobacteriaceae; genus Mycobacterium. The sequence continues at coordinate 524 of CAZEHT010000045.1, read as the reverse complement.
GCGACGACCCGCAGCAGTGGCCGTCCCGCCACCCCGGCGTCGTGCTGGACGCGGTGCCCTCGATAGACCATGCCGCCTGCCTGGGTTGCCAATGGTTCGACCCGCGAGGACAGACGCCACTGCTGATGGCCCGCCAACACGAAATGTCCGACGGCGCCGTGGGCGGTTGACGTTGCGGCTCGGCGGGAACCGACAGGCATGGCGGCAAACATCACTCAAACGCTGACTCGATGCCGGTATGCCCAAAGTCGTCGCCTTTCCGCAGCAATGGCTCGCGCAGATCCTGAGCCAGCGCGTACGAAAGGCAATCGCCGAAGTTCAATCCCGCGGCATGGCCGCTGCCCTTGCCGAAATCCGCATATGCCTGACGGGCCAATCGGGCTTGACGCTCGGTCACCGGCTCGACCACAAACTCCGCCTCCTCGACGAGTTCGTCCAGTCCGCCCGGGCGTAGGCCGCGGCGTCATCCTCCTCCCGGAGGATCGCGAGGATGGCCGACGTGTCGACGATCACGCCGGAAGCCC